>JBDHXS010000193.1:0-10320 GCA_039810845.1 Runella sp.
GATACATTTTTTACGGTACTGTCGGCCAATTGCATAAACTTCTTATTTGCTATATCGTACATCGACAGGTAGTTTTGGTTTTTATCCTGTGCTTCCTGTACCTGCTGACGCGATTGCAGGCGTTTGTCCTGCCAATGCCAAACCGTTACTTCGGGTTTATCAATATCGTCTTTTTTCTCAGCAACAACATTTTTGGTGGAATCTGCTTTTAGTTTGGCCAATGCTTTCTGCAAATCTTCGATGGTTTTGAGTGTGGTATCAGCCTTGATTTTAGCTAATTTTTCCGTATCAGAAAGCTTCTTGGTGGTATCTTTTTTAGCTTCTGCGGGCTTCTTATCATCTTTTTTTGCCAATTCCAATTTATGAATCCCAAAAAACAATCGAGTTAAATCTTCAGACCAATAAGGTGTTCGGTTTGGACTTGCGGTCATGCCTTTTGGGAAGTTAACGCTATCTGTTTTAGGCTCATAGACAGTTAATTCGGGCATGGCTCCAAAATTTTTGATACCCAACACACTTACTCTTTCATTCTTGTACGTCTCATCTTTGGTACTTTTGAGCAAGGCCAACGCATCGCCTTTTTCAGTCCAATTGAGCGATTGATAGCGGGCCTTGGCATTGTCCCTTGTCAAACTTACACCCGTATTCATGTTACGCAGTTGCACGCCATTTCCAGCTTTTTCGTTGGCATCAATGGTCATTGCGAGCCAATTCCCCGCTTTATCAAAGGCCATTTCTGAGACATTTCCCATGTTTTGAGTTTTGCTTGTAGCAAGATCAAACAGTAGTAAGTCAGTGCCTTTGGCTGCATCAGACGCACCACCACCTGATCCCATAGGAGCACCACCGCCCGCCGCCGCAAGCAATACCCCCAAATGCGTCGCTTTTTCACCATTAAAGGCAAACGATTTCACACGGTCGAATTCCGTTTTTTTGTTAGAAGCCAATTCTACTAAAAACAGCTTGTCAGGAATCGGCTTTCCGCCTGGTTTTGCCGCTGCTTTTTTGTCTTTGTCTTTGGCAAATACTTTGAAGGCAAGCCACTTGCTGTTGTCCGAAAAACTCATTTGGGCAAATGAGGGCGTACCGATGGGATAGACATATTTGGTGGTATCGGCCGTTTTTTGGATAATAAGCTCGGCATCACTCTCGTACTTAGCGAGCACATACGCGTACCATTGCCCATCGGGCGAAAGCTGCGTACCTCCAAAAGTAGGAATAGCTTGCCAGTTGAGTACATCTTTCCAGCTCATCGCGGGCTTAGGTTTGGGTTGCGCCATCACCAACGAAGAAATGATAAGGCCAAAAAAGAAGTAGGTTTTTCTCATAAGAATATAGGTATTTAGAGTGGATGAAATTTGTTATAAAAAGTGAAAAAATCTCAGCTAATACTCAACGTTAAAATTTCACCAACTACCTCAGGCGTAATATCAGCATGCTCACCAAAATTTACTCCGCGTTTCACAAAACGCTGTATTACTTTTTCTATGGTGTCAATGCCAATATTGTACGTACTTGCTTTGGTAGGAATACCGAGTGACTCATAAAATTCAGCTGTTTTTTGGATAGCCCCTGCTACAAGTTCGTCATCATTTCCGCTCAACTGCCATACCCGTTGGGCGTATTGAAGGAGTTTTTTACGTTTTACATCTTTCTTAATTTCCAGTAAATGTGGCAATACTACAGCCAAGGTACGAGCGTGGTCAATGCCGTGCAATGCCGTGAGTTCGTGACCGATTTGGTGCGTTGCCCAGTCGGTCGGTACACCAGCGGCAAGCAATCCATTGAGTGCCAATGTAGCTGCCCACATCACATTGGCAGCAGCGTCATAATCCGTTGGATTGGCCATCATTTTGGGACCTTCCTCAATGAGCGTCAACAATACAGCTTCCGCCATTCGGTCCTGCATTTCGGCCCGCACAGGATAAGTCATGTATTGCTCCATCACGTGCGTAAAAGCGTCAGCAATTCCATTTGCGATTTGACGTGGTGGTAGAGAATAGGTCGTTTCAGGATCGAGAATTGAAAATTGAGGATAGACCAACGGATTTCCCATGCCTTTTTTCTCGTGGGTTTCTTTTTTACTAATGACAGCATAGTAGTTCATTTCAGAACCTGTTGCAGGTAATGTCAACACAGCACCAAGGGGTATGGCAGTTGTAATTTTGGCACGGTTGGCCACAATCTGCCAAGGATCTGCCCCCTCAAAAGGGATAGCAGCAGCGATAAATTTTGTTCCATCTAATACTGAGCCACCCCCAACTGACAAGAGAAAATCTATTTTTTCGGCACGGGCAATTTCTACGGCTTGCATCAAAGTTTCGTAGGTAGGATTGGCCTCAATACCGCCAAATTCTATCACTTCTCTATTCGTCAAAGCTGATTTTACTTGGTCATAAACCCCATTTTTAAAAATACTGCCTCCGCCATAAGTAAGCATAATGCGGGCATCAGTAGGAATTTGCTTAGATAATTGCAAAATTTGGCCTTTCCCAAATAGTATTTTAACAGGATTGTGGTATTGGAAGTTATTCATAGAGCAATAAAGAAGTATGTCTTTTTTCTTTTTAAGAACTAATCATATCCAGCTTTAGTTTCCCTATAAAACATTCAGATTAGGTTATTTTAGATAGATGGGATACACATTTTTTTGTATAATTACGGTTTCAAATAACCCTCCCTTACTTTACTCTATATGAAAATTTTAGTAGTTGATGACGAACAAGATATAAGAACGCTCTTTGAACAACGCTTTCGCCGTGAAATTCGGAGCGGTCAATTGGATTTTAGCTTTGCTTATTCTGGAGAAGAGGCTTTGGCTTACATTAATGGGCATTTTTCTGAAATTGTCCTGATTTTGTCAGACATCAATATGCCAGGTATGAGCGGAATTGAATTGCTAAAGCGTATCCGAACTATGCATCCCACCGCTCCTCCTATTATTATGATGATTACGGCCTACAACGACGATGAAAATTATAACCAAGCTAAAAAGTATGGAGCGGATGATTTTCTGAATAAACCCATAGATTTTGTAAATTTGAAACAAAAACTTACTGAATCGCTATGATTAAAGCCAAAATGCTCGTCGTGGACGACGAAAGCGATTTGGAATTGTTGATTAAACAAAAATTTCGACGAAAAATCCGCGAAGGCTCGTACGAATTTCTCTTTGCGCCTAACGGGGCAGAGGCTATTCAAATGCTCCAACAAGAGCCTAATATTGACTTGGTACTGAGCGATATTAACATGCCCATTATGGATGGGCTAACGCTATTAAGTAAAATCAGCGAACTGAGCCCTATTATCAAAGTAGTGATGGTGTCGGCCTATGGCGACATGGACAATATCCGCACTGCCATGAATCGAGGGGCTTTTGATTTTGTTTGTAAGCCTGTCAATTTTGAGGATTTGGAAGTGACCGTAGAAAAAACGATTCAGCACGTTCAACAGTTACGAAATACACTGCAAGCCATTAAAGAAAACAATATTTTGCGGATGTATGTGGATGAAAATGTCCTGAGTTTCATGAATCGTCGGGAATTTGAGTCATCCCTGATGGCCAATGAGGTAGTCGAAGCATCCGTGGTCTTTATGGATATATGTGGTTTTACGGCTATCACAGAAAATGCAGACGCTGACACCGTAGTACGCCTCATAAACAAGTATTTCGACGTGATGGTCAAAGAGATTATTGCACAAAATGGCCATGTGGATAAATTTATGGGCGATGCTGTCATGGCTGTTTTTCGAGGAGATTATCATTTAGATCACGCCATTGAAGCTGCTTTGGCCGTGCGAAGCCACATCGAATCAATTGAGGAAAATCTTCTTGAACAACATACCACCTATATGCCTCGTGTAGCAATTGGCATCAATTCGGGTGAGATGATTTCGGGAAATATTGGTTCTGCCTCATTACGGCGTTTGGACTATACTGTCATTGGTGATACCGTCAATGTGGCACAGAGATTCCAATCAGTAGCCAAACCTGGTCAGATTGTCATCGGAGAAGATGCCTACCAAAAGGTAAAAGAGTCGTTTAATTGTCAACCTATTGGAGAAGTAAATCTCAAAAATAAAGCCCATCCTTTGATGATATACGAAGTATTGGAATAGCGCAGCTTATTGATCTACTCTTTTCGTACTTCTAAAAGTTATTAGGTATCTTCAATATTCGCGCTCAAAGCGAGTTTTGATTATGCCTTTTTTAATCTTAAATCTTCCAAATAATGCATGCAGGAAGCCATTATACCATCAAAGAATTTCTTTTTTGGACACGTAGAGATATTTATATTTTGGTGGTTTTAGCTATTGTCCCTACGTTATTGTACCATTATTTAGGCTGGCATTGGCTGGCCATCCCGTGGGTGCCAATTACGTTGGTTGGTACGGCCGCAGCTTTTATTGTAGGTTTTAAAAATACCCAAACCTACAATCGTTTGTGGGAAGCACGTCAAATTTGGGGTGCCATTGTCAATGGCAGCCGCGCTTGGGGTATCATGGTAAAAGATTGTGTGATTTCAGAGGACGTAGCAACAGACACAAAAGCCATTCATCAACAGTTGATTTATCGCCACATTGCTTGGTTGACAGCACTGCGTTTTCAGCTACGCGAATCGCGTGCCTGGGAAAATCTTAACAAAAGTTACAATAGAGAATACAGTCGTTTTTATACCATTCCAGAAAAAACGCAAAAATTAGAGGAGGAACTCAAAAAATACCTTTCTGCCGAAGATTTAGCTTATGTACTCAGCAAAAAAAACCGTGCGACACACATCATTAGTTTACAATCAAAGCAACTAAAAGAACTCAAACAATTAGGACTCATTGACCCACTCAACCACGTGGAAATGGAAGACCTGTTGGTCAACTTTTATGAACAACAAGGGAAATCTGAACGAATCAAAAATTTTCCGTATCCTCGTCAGTTTGCTTCTATCAACTTATTTTTTGTGCGTCTTTTCGTTTTTATGGTTCCGTTTGGAATGTTGAAAGAGTTTGAAAAACTCGGCGACCACATGGTATGGCTTACAGTTCCTTTTAGCGTATTAGTATCATGGGTATTTTCAAGTATGGAAAAAGTAGGCGAAAGTACCGAAAACCCTTTTGAAGGTGGAGCCAACGATGTCCCCATTACTTCTATGAGTCGCACAATTGAGATTGACCTACGCGAAATGCTGGATGAAACGGATTTACCCCCTGCTATTCAGCCGACAAATAATATCTTGATGTAATACTTGGACAACTTGATTCCAGCTCATAATCAAATCAATAATTGTATGAAGTACCTTATTGTAGGTCTCGGGAATATCGGGCCAGAATATGCACTTACCCGGCATAATGTCGGCTTTATGGTATTAGACCGCTTGGCAGCACAGCATGACTTTAAATTTACGATGCAAAAACTCGCCTATACTGCCGAATTCAAGTATAAAGGTCGTCAAATTTATTTTATCAAGCCCACTACTTACATGAATTTAAGTGGTAAGGCACTGCGCTATTACATGGATGCGTATAAAGTACCCATTGAAAATGTATTGGTAATCACTGATGAAATCCAACTACCGCAAGGGAAAATCCGCATTAAGCCCAAAGGGTCACATGGTGGACACAACGGGCTACGTAATATTGAAGAACTATTGGGTACGCAGGAGTTTATCCGTATGCGATTTGGTGTAGGTGATGATTTTCCTCGTGGCCAACAAGTTAAGTATGTTTTGAGTAATTTTCCAGAAGATAGTTTTGAAGAATTGCTTATTGATTTAGATCGTGCAGGCGATGCAGTACTTAGTTTTTGTACTTTAGGTATAAATCAAGCCATGAATAATTTCAATCAATGATTGTATTTTTTGAAGAATTTTATTTTTTTTGTAAAAAAAATTTTACAGATATGATTTTATTTTAATCAAAATAAAATTTTGAAAATAATGGTATAATGTTTGTTTGGTATCTGTATAAGTTTGATATATAGAACTTTAAGCAAAATAATATTTCGATTTTCTGGAAATAAAAATTTGGATATAAAAAATTTATTCCGACCTTTGTATCGTTCAATCAGCAGAAGCAAATTGAACTTTATTATGAAATTCAAAGTTAACTTAATTATATTTGCATTTGTATTCGGGTTTGTAGTAATCAATAACGAATCAAAAGCAGCAGAAATTAACAAATCCAGTAATAATACAAAGGTAGTTTTGCTGGTAAACGCTCAACAGAAGGCATTTGAATTGTATATCAACGAACAATACACGCCTTTCACTGAGCAAGAAGAATGGAAAGTTTTTGTAGAAATTGTGACTTATTACAACAACAATCCGTCTAATTTATTGAATGTAAATGCTGAGACAAAGCAACAATTCAAAAATGCAGTACATCTTTTGAATCATGCCATGAGTAACAGCACTGACGAGCAGGCAAAATTTTGGCTCGAAAGCATAAAAAAGACATCACATAATATCAATTTTCTCTGGAATCTGGACTGGGATAGTCTGACACCAAAAGAAGAGGCTGAAAATACAGGGGAACCAATCGCACTATTAAATGGTTTCTAAGAAGAGGTGAGAGAATTGAGAAGAGATAAAAATATTAGTTTTTTCATGTAGAAAAGGTTAAGGGTTTAGGAATAGTCAGTATAAAGCCCCGCTCACGATAGCGGGGCTTTATCTTTTTATGGCAAATGACTATATATTAAGCAATTACCTTCTGGATTACCTTTCCCGAAACATCTGTCAAACGGAAATTTCTTCCCTGAAATTCATACGTAAACTCTTCGTGATTGAATCCTAATTGATGTAAAATCGTAGCCTGTAAATCGTGAATATGGGTTCTGTCCTTAATACCGAAATAACCCAGCTCATCGCTTTCTCCCATACTGAATCCCTTTTTCACTCCTCCGCCTGCCATCCAACAGGTAAAGGCATCAGTATGGTGATCGCGGCCTTTGAAAGGCATCTTTTTACCATTGCGGTTTTCCTGCATCGGTGTTCGGCCAAATTCTGTTCCCCAAACCACGAGCGTTTCGTCCAACATGCCCCGTTGTTTTAAATCCAGCAACAAGGCCGTCATGGATTTATCAATTTGTTTTACTTTATCCCGAAGTCCAAACTCCAGCGAAGTTCCTTTACCATCGCCGTGGGTATCCCAACCCCAATCATACAACTGCACAAAACGAACGCCTTTTTCCACTAATTTCCTGGCCAACAAACAATTGTTTGCAAATGAAGCTTTGCCAGGCTCAGTGCCATACAATTGGTGAATGTACTCAGGCTCTTTGCTGATGTCCATTATTTCAGGTACCGAAACCTGCATTTTGAACGCCATCTCGTATTGGGCAATGCGGGCCAACGTTTCGGGGTCTTTGAACTCTTCGTATTGCTGACGGTTGACTTCGGAAAGAGCATCAATGGCTTTTTTTCGTAAATCACGGTCTAAACCGCCGGGGTCGCTCAGGAAAAGTACTGGGTCACCTTCTGACCGACATTGAACTCCCTGATACACCGAAGGTAAAAAACCACTTCCCCACACTGATTTTCCTGCATCTGGTGCTTTCCCCCCCGATGTAAGTACCACAAAACCAGGTAAATTTGCGTTCTCAGAACCTAAACCATAGGTTACCCACGAACCCATCGACGGGCGTCCCAAGCGCGCACTGCCAGTGTGCATAAACAACTGCGCCGGAGCATGGTTGAACTGATCGGTATACATGGCCTTCATGAACGAAATCTCATCGGCAACCGAAGGTAGATAACTGAAATAGTCAGATAGCCACGCGCCTGATTGACCATGTTGTTTGAATTGTCCCACCGAACCCAACATATCGGGTACGCCTCGAATGAAGGCAAATTTTTTCCCTTCCAAAAACGAAGGCGGGCAGGGTTGTCCATCCAATTTTGTTAATTCAGGTTTATAATCCCACAATTCCAACTGAGACGGTGACCCGCACATGTGCATAAAAATTACCGACTTAGCTTTGGCGGCAAATTGGGTAATTTTTGGATCTAATGGGTTGGTTATGATAGGACCACCCGCCTTTTTTTCCGTTCCACACCCACCAAACATCGTACCTAAGGCCATCATGCCCAAGCCCGAAGTACATTGTTTCAGGAAATGCCGCCGCGTTTCAAACAACGCTGATTCAAGTTGGAGTTCTTGTTGGAGCTTCATATCATTCCTTCGTTATAAATTCATCCATGTTCAACATCGTATTGGCTACGACTGCCAACGCCGCCGTTTCGGGTGTGGAGTTGCACATCCAAGCCTCTCGTTTTTTGGGGTCTTTTTTGAAACGGACCAACGCTTCCTGGTAGAGTTTTTCAAAAATGCGTTGTTTGGGTTGAGGAATGTCATGGCCCGTCATCCACCAATAGCCCTTTTTAATCTGCTCTCCTACCGTTTTACCGCCTTCAAATTCCATGCGCTGCGCAAATCGTTGTGCCATTTCCACAAAAGCCGTGTCGTTGAGGGTCACCAAAGCCTGCAAAGGCGTGTTTGTTCTGATTCTTCTGGCCAAACACACATCCCGTGTAGAACCATCAAAAGTAAGCATACTTGGATACGGACTTGACCGCCTAATGTAGGTGTAAACAGCGCGACGATAAGCATCTTCTCCCGAACTCAACTGCCATTTAGCGTCGCTGTACACCGCCTGCCAAACCCCCTGCGGCTGGTACGGCATTACGGGTTTACCGTACATTTTTCGACTCAGCAAATTGCTCACTACCAAAGTTTGATCACGCATCTGCTCACCCGTCAAACGCACTCGAGGGCCACGTGCCAAGTAACGATTGGAAGGGTCTTTGGCCAACAACTCATCGGTAGCGTGGGAGTCCTGACGATACGTAGCTGAAAGCACAATTTCTTTCAGCAACGGTTTCAGTTGCCATTTCAAATCGTGCATAAAACGATATGACAGAAAATCCAGCAACTCTTGATGCGTAGGAGCAAAACCCTGCGAACCCATGTCTTCAAGGGTTTCGACCAAACCGGTACCAAACAGTTGCTCCCATATTCGATTTACCATGGTTCGGGCCGTGAGCGGGTTGTCTTTTGAAGCAATCCACTGCGCCAATCCAAGGCGATTGCGCGGCGCATTTTTGGGGAAAGGATGCAACGAATGTGGTACGTCTGCCTCTACGGCTTTGGTGGGTGAAAACATACTTCCCCGTTCAAAAATCCGCGTCGTGCGCTTCAAATCGGAAGGGTTTTCCAGTAAAATAGGGATATTTTCGGTCTTGGTTAGTAATAAATCGTTGTAAGCTCGAAGTTGCTTTTCGTACTCTGGTTTGCCTTTGCCAGGCAAATCTTCTTCCAAAAACATGACCCAATTCATCAGGCAAACGTCTTGCGTTTCAGATTTGAGCGTTGGATTTCGGAAAATAAAGTGTAGGTCTTTTCGAGTCTTGAACTCGGGTAAATCGACCCATTTCAGCAAGGTAAGCCCGTTCCAAAAGTTACGCCCTTTTGCAGTATCCAATTTCACTACCGCCAGCGTTTGTCCATTCAGGCTGTCGAGTTTTATTTCGATGCTACCTCCTTTTTGAGCTGTTGCGTAGGATAGTAGCATTTTTTGTTTACCAACTACCGGGGCACTTTTCAGTCGGCAGGTGCCGCCGTTTTGCATTCCCATGTACGAACTCGGCTCGGAAGTGCCTTTCTTAAAACTGTCGAAATTATGGGCGTAAATACGCGGTTCCACCGTTCGCAGAAAATGCTGTACCTGTTGTGCTTTTTTCTCCGAAACATTGGTTTTCAACCACGCTGTTAATTCGTCCAATTTCTTTTGATCATTTTCTTCAAAAAACCGCAAATGCGCCGACTCATCCATGACATCTTCGTCGCGGGTATTATTGAAAAACGCCATGTATTTATAAAACTCCTCGTGCCGAAACGGGTCATAAGGATGGCTGTGGCACTGCGTACAGGCAAAAGTCGTGCTGTTGAAGGCCACCCAATTGGTACTCACTCGATCCAATACCGCCGACGTTCGGAACTCTTCATCATCAGTCCCTCCTTCGTCGTTGTTCATTGAGTTCCGGTGAAAAGCCGTCGCTATCAACTGACTTTCGGAAGGAGGTTGCCCGTTGGGTGTGGACAATAAATCACCCGCCAATTGTTCCGTGATGAATTGGTCATAAGGCATATTGTCGTTGAAAGCTTTGATGACCCAATCTCGGTAGCGCCAGATATTTCGGGAATCATCTTTTTCGTAGCCTTTTGAATCGGCATAACGCGCCAGATCCAACCACATTGCGGCCCATTTCTCACCAAAAGCGGGCGATTTGAGCAGAGAATCAACCACTATTTCGTACGCTTTGGGCG
>JBDHXS010000194.1:0-10284 GCA_039810845.1 Runella sp.
TAAATGCAGCTGTGTTTATCTCCCATTTTTCAAGAGCTAAACATAGCTGCATCTTTATATTTGAAGTTAAGGGGTAACTTCTACTCGTTGACTAAGAGAACTCTGCTATGCAAGTATTCATTATCTGCTATCGATTTTAGCGAAAATCTTACAAATTTCCTTTGTAATTCGTTGATATTCAAGATTAACTGATAACAAATAACGATTAAGGGGCACGTCAGCACCTAAAAGCGAGAAGAATGTGTAATTTTGCTCGTGATTATTTGCTCATTGCATGAAGTTTCCTCAAAAACATCTCGCCATTCTTGGCTCTACGGGTTCTATCGGCACCCAAGCGCTCGACGTAGTAGCCGCTCATCCCGACTCCTTCACGATTGAAGTACTCACGGCTCAAAACAATGCCGACTTGCTCATTGAACAAGCCGCGAAGTTTAAACCTAATGTGGTTGTCATCGCCAATGAAGACCTCTATGACAAAGTTTTTGAGACCCTCGATCCGCTTGGTATTCAGGTTTATGCTGGTGATAAGGCCATTGCTGACGTAGTTCAGATGGATTGTATTGACACCGTTTTGACCTCTATGGTAGGATATTCGGGATTGATTCCTACTGTTAGAGCCATTGAAGCAGGTAAACAAATCGCTCTTGCCAACAAAGAAACCCTTGTGGTAGCGGGAGAATTGGTGACAGCTTTGGCTCGCGAAAAAGGCGTCAATATTTACCCTGTTGATTCTGAGCATTCTGCTATTTTTCAGTGTATTGTAGGCGAATTCCATAATCCTATTGAAAAAATTTTGCTGACGGCATCGGGCGGGCCTTTTCGGGGGAGAACACGCGACGAGCTGCTTCATGTGACCAAAGCACAAGCACTCAAACATCCCAACTGGAGCATGGGAGCAAAAATTACGATTGATTCGGCCTCGTTGATGAATAAAGGCTTGGAAGTCATCGAAGCCAAATGGTTATTTGGACTGGAGGCATCACAAGTTGAAGTAGTGGTTCATCCGCAAAGTATTATCCATTCGATGGTACAATTTGAAGACGGGAGTATAAAAGCACAAATGGGTCTTCCCGATATGCGTTTGCCGATTCAGTTTGCGCTCACCTACCCACACCGACTGAAAGCCGACTTCCCGCGTTTTGACTTCACCCAATACCCAGCACTTACTTTTGAACAACCCGATCTGAAAACTTTTCGTAATTTGCAATTCGCATTTGACGCGTTGGAACGGGGTGGAAACATGGCCTGCATCGTCAACGCTGCGAATGAAATAGCCGTAGCGGCTTTTCTGGGTGATGAAATTGGGTTTTTGGAAATGTCGGACCTTATCGAAACTTGTATGCAACGCGTGACGTTTATACAGCAGCCAACGCTCGCTGACTACATCGAAACCGATGCAGAAACGCGAAAAGTAGCCAAAGAGTCAGTTATCAGCCATTAATTGTACTGTAAACTGCCAGTGTAAACCATAAACCGTGAACTGAAAAATGCCTCAAGTCTTGAACATCCCCACCATGGATACCATGAACGATGATGAGTTTTTCGCATTTTGCGAAGCCAATCGTCGCAATGGAATGCAATTTGAAAGAGATGAGCACGGTCATATTATTTTTATGCCACCAACAGGAAGTATTGGAGGCTCACGCGATTTAGACATCGCGTTTGAAATTAAATATTGGGCTAAGCAAAATAAGACAGGTATTGCTTTTGGACCAGCCACAGGCTTTACCTTACCCGATAAATCAATTAAATCGCCTGATGTAGCATGGATTCGACGGGATAGATGGGAGCAGGTACCGCGTGAATTACGCAAAAAATTTGCCCCAATCTGCCCTGATTTTATAGTGGAAGTAAAGTCAGAATCTGATTACTGGAGTGAACAGGAAAGTAAAATGCGTGAGTACATAAGCAACGGTTGTCAATTGGGTTGGCTGATTGATCCTAATGAACAAACATATATGATTTTTACTCCTCAGAATACCAATCCTGAAAAACTACCGTTTGGAATTATCAACGGCGGCGAAGTGTTAGAAGGATTAGAGATTGATTTAAGAAACGTTTTCGAAGATATAGGATAACACAATCCGCCCAATTTCAAAGATTAAAACAACAATTAACCGTGTAATAGCACAAACGAACACAGAATGGAAATTTTAGTAATGGTGGGACAGTTGATTTTAGGACTGTCGATTTTAGTAGGGTTACACGAATGGGGACACCTCATCACAGCCAAGATGTTTGGGATGCGTGTCGAAAAATACTTCATCGGGTTTCCACCCAAAATATGGTCAATTCAACGCGGTGAAACCGAATACGGAGTGGGAGCAATTCCATTGGGTGGCTTTGTGAAAATTTCGGGCATGGTCGATGAGTCTTTAGATACCAAAAATTTGACTGCGGAACCAGAACCTTGGGAATTTCGCGCCAAACCCGCTTGGCAACGCCTAATCGTTATGCTTGGTGGAATTATTGTCAACGTCATTACGGGCGTTCTTATTTTTATCGCCATTACTTACTACGAGGGGCACGATTATATTGCAGCAAAAGATGTCAAATACGGTATTGTTGCTCATAAATTAGGTCAAGAAATCGGGCTTCGTACAGGTGATAAAATTGTAGCTATTAATGGCAAACCATTTGAAGACTTTGCCGAAGTGCGTAAAGTGTTTTTGGAATCAAACAGCTACTATACTGTTGAACGTGGCGGAGAACGAATAGATGTATATGTCCCCAATGACTTCATTGAAAAAGTGAGTGATAAGAAAAACGCTCGTGAGTTTATTGACCCTATTTTTCCTTTCAAAGTAGGAGAATTAGTCCCTGCTATGCCAGCTGATAAAGCTGGACTAAAAACAGGTGATAAAATTGTCAAACTCAATGAAACACCTATCCATTTTTACCATGAAATTCAGCATGCGTTAGATAAAGCTAAAAATAAGACGGTAACGCTTACCGTTGAACGAACTGGACAAACTGTGTCTTTGCCAATAAAAGTCTCTCCCGAAGGCACGATTGGTTTTTATCCTGACAAAGATTTGAAAATTACTCACGTGGATTATTCCTTTGGAGAATCAATCGCAGTGGGTACAGGAAAGGCGTTTAGCGTTGTTACCGATAACATACGTGGTTTTGGCAAAATTTTCCGTGGTGAAGTGTCGGCTTCTAAAGCACTAAGCGGTCCTATCGGTATTGCGCAAATGTTTGGCGGCATCTGGGATTGGGGACGTTTTTGGTTCCTCACAGGGCTTTTGTCAATGGTATTGGCCTTTATGAATATTCTGCCTATTCCTGCCCTTGATGGTGGGCATTCGGTATTGTTGATTTATGAAATGGTGACCGGCCACAAACCTTCTGATAAATTCTTGGAAGGAGCCCAAAAAGTGGGTATGGTCATTTTGTTAGGACTCATGGTTTTTGCTTTTGGCAATGATATTTTTAAGCTATTCCGTTAATATGAGTTTTGCTTTTAGTTTATACAAAGGGGCAAAAACACAAAAAATTTTTGTGTTTTTGCCCCTTTGTATAATTACCATTTTCTGTATCGGTATTCTTGGCTTTTCTCAACACGATTTCCATACCAGTATCACACGCATGGATTTTAATACCAAAGAGAAATCTTTTGAAATAAGTATTCGCGTTTTTACAGACGATTTGGAAAAGGCATTATCAAAAGACAACAATGGTCAAAAGTTTGTCGTACTCAACAACGATAAAAACGATGTCGTTGTCGAAAAATATATCCGGAAGCATTTTGGGTTGCTTGCTGCTTCAAAACAAAAAAAAACTTATACCTACATCGGTAAAGAACAAGAAGCAGATGCTACTTGGATTTATGTAGAAGTACCCTGTCCTGAATCTATCGCAGGTTTTTCAATGCAAAACAGCATCATGCTCGACTTGTTTGATGACCAAGTAAACCTTGTCAACTTCAACTACCAAGGACAAAAAAAATCGTATATCTTCAAAACAGAAGACAAAATCTTACCTCTTGGATTTTAAACAGCCACTATTCTACTTAAAATCCACAAAATCAACTTAAAATCTTGTGCGCGGTTGTAATCTTCAACAAAGATTAGTACCTTTGCACCCCAAATTTTTACTTTTTCAATTACTTTAAAAAGTTCAGTATCATGCCAAAAGTTAAAACCAATTCAGGTGCCAAGAAGCGTTTTAAAATGACTGGCACTGGCAAGATTAAGCGTAAACACGCTTTTCACAGCCATATTCTGACCAAAAAATCAACTAAGCGTAAACGCAACCTCGTTGGCTTTACTGTAGTTGATGACACGAATATGGATCGCATCCGTTTGATGCTCAAAATCTAAGTTAAAATGTTATCGGTTACTTGTTATCCGTTATTTGAGATTATATCGCGGATAACCAATAACAGCTAACTAATAATGTTTCAACACAGTGCGTAAGCACAGGTTCATTGTTTCACCCGATTGTTGGTCTATCAAGTGCTAAAATAAGCCACCAACCGTCAAAAAACTTACAAAATTATGCCACGTTCGGTAAATCATGTCGCGTCGAGAGCTCGCCGCAAAAAAATCTTAAAACTGGCCAAAGGTTACTATGGCCGTCGTAAAAATGTTTGGACAGTAGCAAAAAATGCCGTTGAGCGCGGTCTCAACTATGCCTATACTGGCCGTAAACAAAAGAAAAGAAATTTCCGCGCGTTGTGGATTCAGCGTATCAACGCTGCTGCTCGTCAAGAAGGATTGTCTTATTCTGCATTGATGGGCAAAGTTCACGCCGCAGGGGTAGAACTGAACCGTAAAGTACTGGCTGACCTCGCGATGAATCATCCTGAGGCTTTCAAGGCAGTAGTCGAAAAAGTAAAATAAGATTTGGAAGAGCGGTGTGTAAGCACTGTTTTTTTGAAAAGGTGGCTGATATTTTATTGGTCACCTTTTTATTTTGAAACAAAATTTCATTTACCTGTGTTAACAAATTAAATATCTTTTTATCTTTACCTACTTTTTCCTTACAGTTAGAAGTAAATAAATGAAAACGACACTTCGCAATTGTTTCACCATTTTCATGGCTCTCCTCATTTTGACGGCGAGTACTGGATTTGGTGTGATTGAGCATCACTGCATGATGCGAGGTAAGTCGTTGCATTTGGCCGCTTTACAAAAAGAAGGAGCTAAAGGCTGTCAACAAGAACATACGAAGTCGCCTATCTCTGATAAAACTTCTTTCCAAAAACAAGATTGCTGTGACGACGAACAAAGCTATGAAAATGTAGAGGTGGCATCGTCGCTGACACAGTGGGTAGCTAAGTTTTTGCAAACCGTGAGCGACGCGCTCGTGGGGGCTGTTATTGCCGTCTTCAAAGCCTTGTCTGAGTTGCTTTCTCCCAATTCGGACTCCACTTCTATTTTTTCTTTCACCTCTCTCTTTCACGGGCGAAGTCTGCTTTCGTTTGTGCAATCGTTTTTGATTTAGAATAAACCATTTTTTTGTTCTCGTAGGCGCTTGGCCTACGGGCTATTCGTGTTTATGTCTAATTCAACCAATAGCACACAATGTCTGCTGTATTTTACATTAAAAATATGGTTTGTGACCGCTGTAAGATGGTGGTCAGAGAATCATTTGAACGTATCAGTACCCAAGTGATACGGGTTGACCTTGGAGAAGTAGAAACGACAAATCCACTTACACCTACCCAAATAAGTACACTCATCAGCCTTTTAGAGCAATCGGGTTTTGAGTTGATAGAGGAAAAACCCCGACGAGTAGTCGAAAAAATCAAAACACTTCTCATTGACTTGATTCATTATCAGTCTATTAACGATGTCAAAGTCAATTATTCGGCGTATTTGTCCGAACAGCTTCACCGTGATTATAGCGGCTTGAGTACACTATTTTCATCCCAAGAAGGCATCACAATTGAACAGTATATTATTCGTCAGAAAATCGAACGTGTCAAGGAGTTATTAACCTATGGCGAACTGAGTTTAAGCCAGATTGCTGACGAGTTGGATTACAGCAGCGTAGCGCATTTGTCCAATCAATTTAAAAAAGTAATGGGACAAACTCCAAGTCAATTCAAACAATCGGCAGCGAAAAATCGCTTACCATTAGACCAAGTTTGAGATGCTAAAATGATGTAAAATGTTGCAGAAATTGTGTAACAGTTGCTTGAAAAGAGCCTTTTACCTTTGTATTATCTAAAAAACAACTTACGCCTTCAATGATAATCTGCTTGAATTTTTCCTATTGATTTTAAACTAAACAAATAAAAAATGAAAAAGGCATCTGTTCTTATCCTCCTTATTTTTAATTCTTTATTCATCATCAGTCATGCTCGGATGAGTGTTTTAGTAAGCTATAATGTTGAAAATACTGATACGAAAACCCAGATCAACGCCTTGCTAACTGATTATTATGGGATGAAAGACGCTTTAGTAGCAACAGACGGCAAAACTACCCAACAAAAAGCCAATGATTTTTTGCTGACTTTAGCTAAAGTGGATATGGCAAAAATGACTCAGGAACAACATGAGTTGTATATGCCATTGGCATCAAAGATTAAATCTGAGGCCGAAGCTATTGCTAAAACCCAAGATGTAGGACAACAACGCACCCATTTCAATGATTTATCCAATAATCTCTTTGCTGTTTTGAAGGCATTCAAGATGAACGAAGCCCCTGTTTATCAACAGTACTGTCCTATGAAAAAAGCGTACTGGTTAAGTGATAATTCAGCCATCAAAAACCCCTATTATGGCAAAATGATGCTGACGTGTGGAAAAGTGACAGAAACTTTAAACTGATACTCTTATGAAGCGTTTTATTCAAATTTTGGTAATTGGTTTTGTAGGTTGGGGAGGAGTATCTTGTATGAATATGGATTCTTCGGTACCCCACATGAATGTTGATTATCCAGCGGCTTATGTTGTAAACGGAGAAAGTAGCACCTTGTCAATCATCAATCTTAATACGAATGAAGTAACAGACTTGGTGCAACTTACCGATAATACGGCGGCCCAGGGTTCAGGCATGTTTTTAGCCTATCCTCACCACGTTTACATAAACCCTACTCAAAACCAAATCGCGATTGCCGACCCAGGTGTCAATCTGGCTGGTGGACATGGCGCTGCTCATACAAGCACCGCAAAAGTGCTTATTTTGGATGCGGTGAAAGGCCAAAATATCAAACTGATTGAACTCCCCAAGATGAACCACAACGCCATTTATACCCCCGATGGTAAAGAGATTTGGACTTCGCAAATGGACGATGATGGTAAAATTTTAGTTTATGATGCCACTACCTACAACCTCAAAAATACCATTAAAGTAGGGAAAGAACCTGCCGAAGTAACATTTTCGGCGGATGGATCAATGGCTTTTGTAGCCAACGGCAAGGACAATACCATTTCGGTGATTCATCCTGCTACCAAAATGGTGACAGCAACGATTGCCGTGGGGAAAAATCCAGTAGGGGCGTGGATGGGAGGCGACAATCGGATGTACGTGGACAATGAAGACGGGCAAACTGTTTCAGTTATTGATGTAAAAACGTTGAAAGTTGTCGAAACCGTTGAGCTGGGTTTTATGCCAGGATATGCGGCCTTCCACGCTGAGACAAAAGAACTTTGGGTAACTGATCCAAATGCAGGGAAAATACACTGGTGGAAGCAAAATACCAATGGAAAGTTTGAACACGGAAACGCATTCATAACTGCTTCGGGCGCCCATGCGATTGCATTTAAGGGTACGATAGCTTATGTAACCAATCAAGAAGCAGCCTCTGTATCAGTCATTGATTTAGTACAACACAAAAAAATCAAAGACATCAAAGTAGGGTCAAAACCCAACGGGATTGTATTGAAATTTTAACATAAAACATTCTTTATTCATGAAACAGCTCCTCATTTTAGGTATTTTTCTCTTGTTCGTAAATGTCTTATTTGCTCAACACGAACATCCCAAAGCTGATACTACTAAAAGTGCAACGAAGCCTAAAAGTCCACGTTTGTCTGCAATGGCAATGATAGGCGATAATCATGTACATATCGACTACGGCTCTCCAAGTGTCCGAGGGCGAACCATTTGGAATGGCTTAGTGGCCTACAATCAAGTGTGGGCAACAGGTGCGCACAAAGCCACTTGGATTGAATTTTCAAAAGATATAATGATTCAAGGGAAACATGTACCAAAGGGTAAATATGGCTTTTTTACAATTCCAAATGAAAAAGAATGGACATTGATTTTGAGCAAAACTTGGGATATGCACTTAGCTGATGACTATAAACAGGAAGAAGATATAATTCGACTGACTGTAAAGCCCGAAACAAACAAAGAATTTGTGGAAGCACTAACCTACCAAGTACTTTCAACCAAACCTACTAAAGGAGAAATCAAAATGAGTTGGGCGTATTTGAGTGTTTCATTTGGGTTTGAAAATAGGTAAATAGTTGGTTATGAAGTTTATAAAAAATATTGTTGTTTTTTTTATTGTCTCAACTGCTGTTTTTGCCCAGCATGAGGAACATACTACGCCTCAAAAACCGAGTGTACTTCGTAAAGAAAACACAATAAAAAAGCTAACAAACCAACGTATCACCAGTAAACCCAAAGTAGTTCGTTACGATTTGTTTGTTCGAGATACTATTGTAACGTTTGGTAATAAACCCAAAAGAGCGATTGCTGTAAACGGGCAAATCCCTATGCCTACGCTCACTTTTACCGAAGGCGATACTGCTGAAATTTACGTGCACAATGAACTAAATGAAGAGACCTCCCTGCATTGGCACGGTTTGTTTTTGCCCAATCAATACGATGGCGTACCTAACTTAACCCAGATGCCCATCAAACCGCATACTACGCATTTGTACAAGTTTGCCATTATTCAGAACGGGACGCATTGGTACCATAGCCATACAGGACTACAGGAACAAATCGGTATGTATGGGTCAATGATCTTAGAAAAGCGCCACAATGATTCCACATTTCGGAACACCATTGATGACTTGCCGACCATTCCAATTATTCTGAGCGAGTGGACTGATAGGAAGCCTAACAACATCCACCGAATGTTGCATAATGCTACCGATTGGTTTGCGATTCAAAAAGGGGCAACTCAAAGTTACACAGAAGCCATAAAACAAGGCTATTTTAAAACAAAAGTAACCAACGAGTGGAAGCGAATGAACGCAATGGACGTGAGCGATGTCTACTACCACAAATTTCTCATCAATGGAAAAAATGAAAGTCAGCTTACGCAATTTAAGGGGGGAGATAAAGTTCGATTAAGAATTTCAAACGGGGGGGCATCCACTTATTTTTGGCTTACTTATGCGGGTGGCAAAATAACCGTTGTGGCCAACGATGGCAATGATGTAGAACCTGTTGAAGTAGATAGGTTAATTATTGCCGTTTCCGAAACCTACGATGTCATTGTTACCCTGCCTGCCGATGCTTCTTCTTACGAGTTTTTGGTAACTTCAGAAGACCGTACCAAATCAGCTTCCTTGTTTTTGGGTTCAGGAAACAAAGTAAAAGCCCAACCCCTGCCCAAACTTGCCTACTTTGAAGGTATGAAAATGATGAATGGGATGATGAAAATGAACGGAGATTTGGACGATATGGGAATGAGCATGAGTCTCAATCAGATGGATATGAATACGGTTATGTATCCCGAAATTACAGATCCCAGCCCCCTAACCCCCAATGGGGGAATTATTACATTGAACTATGCTATGCTTAAATCACTATTCAAAACATCGCTTCCAGTTCCCCTATTGGACGGTACGCCGCGCGGGGTTAGGGAGCTACGTTTTGAATTGTCGGGCAACATGAATCGTTATGTGTGGAGTTTAAATAATAAAGTGGTTTCGGAAAGCGACAAGATTTTAATAAAAAAAGGCGAAATCGTTCGGATAGTACTTTACAATGGTTCGATGATGCGCCACCCAATGCACTTACACGGGCACGATTTTAGAGTAATCAATGGACAAGGTGATTATGCTCCCCTAAAAAATGTCATTGACATTATGCCCATGGAAACCGACACCCTGGAATTTGCTGCCACCGAAAGTGGGGACTGGTTTTTTCATTGTCACATCCTTTACCACATGATGGCTGGAATGGGGAGAATTTTTAGCTACGAAAATAGTCCAAAGAACCCCGAAATACCCAATCCTAAACTGGCACAACGAAAACTGTTTGCAGACGATAGGCATTTTCATATAATGGCTGAAAATGCCTTTGAAACTAACGGAAATGATGGGGAAGCTATGTACTCAAATACCCGTTGGAGCATAGGCACAGAGT
>JBDHXS010000195.1:0-10261 GCA_039810845.1 Runella sp.
TGGTTTTTGAATAAATACATTGGGAATTTGCCCTTATTTAACCAGTTAGGCTTGATAACTTTTCTGGTAGCCCGTAGCACTCGCCAAACAATTAAGCCTATTGACGAAATGACTGTGAGTGTGGTGATTCCTGCCCGAAATGAAAAAGGCAACATTGAGTTATTGGTACAACGTACGCCCAATATGGGCAAATCCACCGAAATTATTTTTGTAGAAGGAAACTCTACCGACGATACCTGGCAAGAAATTCAGCGTATTGGCGAACTCTACAAAGACAAACGTCCCTTGAAATGGACACAACAAGAAGGAAAAGGTAAGGGAGATGCCGTGCGCAAAGGCTATAGCATTGCCACAGGTGATATTCTCATGATTTTAGATGCCGATATGACCGTTCCACCCGAAGACCTTCCCAAATTTTTTCAGGCGATTGCGTCTGGAAAAGGAGAATATATCAATGGTACACGTCTGGTGTATCCCATGGAAAAAGAAGCCATGCGAACACTCAACCTATTGGGAAATAAGTTTTTTAGTTTGGCTTTTTCATGGTTGCTGCAGCAAAGACTCAAAGATACCTTGTGCGGAACCAAAGTAATGACGCGTGAAAACTACCTAAAATTATCAGCCAACCGCGCTTATTTTGGAGAGTTTGACCCTTTTGGTGACTTTGATTTAATTTTTGGCTCGGCCAAACTCAACCTCAAATTCATTGAAGTACCTATTCGCTATCGGGCTCGTACTTATGGGGAAACCAATATTTCACGTTTTAAACACGGGTGGTTATTACTAAAAATGGTATTTTTTGCCCTAAATAAAATTAAATTTTTAGATTAGATGAACCCCTCCATTGCTTTTGTCATTTGCACCGAAAAAGGATACCTGGAACGAATGTCTGTTCTGTTTGCCAAATCTCTACGAACTTTTGGGGGAAAACTAAAAGACGTTCCTATTTATAGCTATGCACCTCGCGTTGGTCACAACATCAGTAGCTGGGCAAGTAAGCAATTTGATACACTTGGTGTTATTCATCAGCATATTCCTCTCAATCAAGAGTTTAAGCATTATGCCATTTCGAACAAAGTTTTTGCGTTGAGTCATGCCGAAGCCACCCTCGGCTATGATGTTTTGGTATTTGCCGATAGCGACAAACTCGTACTTGCTGAACCTACTGCTTTATTGTTGCCTCCCCAATATGACATTGCCTTAACTCCAGTGGGGTCAAAAGGTATCGGTATTCGGGATGAGAACGATACAGAAAGTGAATACTGGCAGCGAATTTATGAAGTTTGCAAGGTTGATACAATCTCTTACGTTAAAACTACGATTGATTTACAGCAAATTCAAGGGTATTGGAACAGCGGATTGATTGCATCAAAATCAAAGAAAGAGATTTTCTCTCAGTGGGAAATTAATTTATTAAAAATACTCCGAAACAAAATATATCCTAAAAATGGTCTGTATTTTACAGAACAATCTACTTTCTCAGCAACTGTGATGGGAACAAAAGCCCGTATTTTTGACTTACCAAAAAATTACAATTATTCTATCCATCGCCAAGATAGTCTTTCACCTTCTCAAAAAATCGAAAGATTGGCGGATATTGTTACAGTACACTATCATGATATGTTCAGAACCGTTGGTAAATATTCCAACACTTCTCCTCTATCAAGCTTTATAAATTCTGATCCACAACAATACGAATGGCTTATGGAACATTTAGACAAGTACGGTGTATATCATTTAAACTACCCAAAACGCCTATACACCAATGCTTATGGATGGATAACAAACAAAATACAGCGTATCCAAGAACGTATCTATTTTTAATAACCTTATGGCTTCATATTACGCTTTAGAAACCTATCATTTTTTACTCAATTTTCTGGTAGGTTGTTGCTATTTTATGGCAGTTTATGGAGTAGGCAGTTTTCTCATCATGCGCCTTCCCTACTCATTTCCTCTCTCATTGAGACCTGTTTTAAAAATTGTGACAGGCTTTTTAACAGTCAGCCTTACTATCCAGTTTTTGGCTTTTTTCTTTTGGATAAATGAATATAGCTTAGGTGCTCTGACACTAATCCTAACCATAAGTGCAATTTGGCAGCTTTATAAACTACTCCAAAATTATTCATTGTTGCTGAATCCATTTTTGAAAATATCAAAGCAAGAGGCTTTGGGCGTGTGTTGCTTCTTGCTGTGCTTTTTGCCTATTGTTGTCTATGCCCTCTTACCTTCTGCCAAAATAGATGAACTGTTTTATCATCAATTGGTTGCTCAGAGAATCGTAGTTGATGGGGGAATGATTTTTTATCGTCAGCCATGGGAAGCAGCTATACCTGCTCATTTGATCTATAATTATAGCCAAGTTCCTTTGGTATATTGGCAATTTACCGATGCAGCCAATGTAGTCAGCTTGTGCCTGTTTTCCTTACTTTTATGGATAATCCATTCGATTTTTAGTCAAGCCAAAGTAGCAATCTTTCTAAAATGGGCTACTTTAAGTATTCTCTGCTTAGGCATGTATCGGCTCACCTTCACCACCGCAGGAAGTCATCATTTTGGAGATATAGCTGCTTTTATGGGTTTATATGTTGTTGTTTCGATTTCTAATTTAAAACAACACACCTCTATTCCTGCAGTTTTAACCATGCAAGGCATTTTTTTGGCCGCAATGGCGGGATCAAAAATATCACTCTTACCTTTTGCCCTTCTAATTGGTCTATATACGCTTTATGAAGTATGGAAAATCAACTCAGCAATTATTAAAAATATAGCGCTGATACTTTTCCCTATCGTTATTTTTTATATCCCTATCATTGTATGGACATACCTACAAACCCATTCACCATTTGGCCTGATACTCTCACAGTATTTTGATAGCAAAATAATTGATACACATTTGTTGGCCTCCACACTGAAACACGAGACAGTTATCAATCCTACTTTTAGCGTACACGGTCGAGAAGCATTATTGTATTTCCCCATCATTCTATTATTATCACCCTTGTTATTTGCTATTTCTAAATACCCTTTTTCCGTAAAAATCAAGGTGTTTACCATATTTGGTATTTTTCTAATCATTCTTTACGCATTTCATTTACTTTATAATCCACGTTTTTGGGGGAATTTGCCAGTAAGTCTCTTAATATTAGGGGTATTATTAGCCCCCACCATCAAATGGCCTACTATTGTTCGTCCAAAGTTATTGATCGGAGCCCTCGCTATCATTGCGATTTTACCTTATGTGGCAGTGTCTTATTACTATCTCTACCATTTATTGCCATTTCCCTACAATGAAGCAACAAGAACAACCTATTACCAAAGATTTATTCCTTTATACGAAGATTATCAAGCCTTAAATAAACTATTACCTGCTGATGCTTGTCTCTTTACCCAAAATCGCTTGAATCTTGTACATTCACCCAGACGTATTTTTCGAGACAGTCTTGACATTTGTAATTGTCCTTCGCTTTATGCCATTCAGTGCGACACGCTACTACTCCCTGCTATCATCAATACCCGCGACAGCAAATACCAAGTTGGGCCGTTGGTTTATCAAAATAAACACGCAGCTATCACCATCTATCGAACACCTAATAAAAAGCAAAAAAAAGGCGTATTGTCTGTTTATAAACTTAGTCAGTTTTAGCCGTTGGATAATTGTACTTTACAAAATTGCTGCTTTTTTGTATTTTAAAGAATTATACCCGATATTTACATTACACAAATTCCAAATCACCATGAACAATCTTTACAAAACAATCATCGCCATTCTATTAGGCATAGGGTGTTTTTTTTCGTCAGTCGCCCAAAACATCAATGCCACACTTCGCCAAAAGTTTGTGAGTAGCATAGGAGCAACGAATGAAGATCAACTAGGAACAGCTCTTACAGTAGAGGGTAATGTCGCGGTAATTGGTGCCAATTACGATGATCAAGGAGGAGTTGACCGAGGAGCCATCTATATTTTAGGCAAAGATGTGGGAGGAAGTGATAATTGGGGATTAATTAAAAAAGTAATTAATGGAGCTGGTACTAATACAGCCAATCAAACCTTTATTAACGTAGGTAGTGCCAATGGAGATTATTTCGGATTCTCGGTTAGCATTTCAGGAAATATCATCGCTGTTAGTGCGCCTGTTGACAATCAGAGTGCAAGTAATCGCGGTGGTGCTACTTATCTCTTGGGTAAAGATGTAGGAGGAACAGACAACTGGGGGCTCATAAAAAAACTTGTTAATGGGCCTGGTACCAACACCCCCAACACCACATTTATTAATATAAATAGTGGCAACTTTGAGTTTTTTGGGCATTCCGTTAGTCTTTTAGGAAGTACCTTAGCAGTTGGATCTCGCTACGACTCTCATGGTGGTAGTGGTCGAGGAGCTGTTTATATTTTTGGGAAAGATATTGACGGAACAGATAACTGGGGCTTAATTAAAAAAGTAATCAATGGGCCTGGGACGAACACATCTTTGCTTACTTTTATCAATGTAGGTAGCAATGATGGAGATAACTTTGGATTTTCAGCCAATTTTTCAGGTAATGTCTTAGCAGTTGGTGTACCTTCAGATAATCAAACAGGTCTTGGTTCTACTGGCGCAGTTTATTTACTAAGTAAAGATGAAGGTGGTACGGATACTTGGGGACTCGTCAAAAAAATCATCAATGGTACAGGTACCAACACTGCCAATCAATCTTTCACCAATGCTACTACTAACAGTTTTGACTTCTTTGGCGCTTCAATCAGTCTTGTAGGTAGCACTTTAGCAGTAGGTGCCCGTTTTGACGATCAAGGAGGGTCAGATAGAGGAGCTGTTTATATTATTAATAAAGATATGGGTGGTAGCAATAACTGGGGAGTAGTAAAAAAAGTCATCAATGGCCCTGGTACTAATACCGCTATGCTGAATTTTATAAATATTAGTAGTAATACTTCTGACAGCTTTGGCTACTCCGTTAGTATTTCAGGAAATATGGTAGCTATTGGGGCTTTCTCTGACGACCAAGGGGGCGCCAACCGTGGGGCAGTATATGTATTGGGGAAAGATAAAGATGGAATTGATAACTGGGGGCTATTGAAAAAAATAATCAATGGTGCTGGGACGAATACTGCTGACCAAACCTTTATTAACGTAGGAAGTAATAATAATGACCTATTGGGCGTAGTAAGCCTTTCAGGGAATACACTCGCTGCTGGAGCATTTTTTGATGACCAAGCGGGCACTAACCGAGGTGCTGCTTATCTAATTTCATTAGTCCAAGAAGGCTGCAACACAGACCCAATCTCATTAACTGAACCCATCACATCAGGAACAGTAGTCTATTATGGAAGCCAAATCACTGCGACCAATCAAATAAGCAACGCTGACGTCACTTACACAGCAACACAGGCGGTTGTTCTCAACCCTGGCTTTTCGGCTACCGGCAATGTCTTCAAAGCACAGATTGGAGGATGTAATTAGTGATAAGTGATAAGTGATAAGTGATAAAAGCGTCGGTCGGTTTGAAACCAACCGACGCTTTTTTGTTATTAACCTCACCAACAGCCCCGCATTAACCATTAACCATTAACCATTAACCATTAACCATTAAAAATGTGCGGAATCTTAGGAATTACTGAGCCAATAAATGAATCTTTTTTCCTCAACAACCTCCATAAAATCAAGCACCGTGGCCCCGACGGTTATGGAATATGGCAAACAAGTGACAAAACAGTTACCTTTGGTCATCGCCGACTATCTATATTAGACCTCTCGGAAACAGGTAAACAACCGCTCCATTATAAACATCTAACGATTACTTTCAACGGTGAGATTTACAATTTCCTTGAGATAAGAACAGAGCTCAAACTCCAAGGATATAGCTTCACCTCAGAATCTGATACAGAGGTTATTCTGGCAGCTTACTTGCATTGGGGGACAGACTGTTTTCGAAAATTCAACGGGATGTGGGCTTTGGGAATTTGGGATGATAAAAACAAAGAACTCATTCTAAGCAGAGATAGATTTGGCAAAAAGCCCCTTTTTTATAGCCAACTAATTGATGGGATTGTTTTCGCCTCAGAGATGAAAGCCATGGCATCCTTCTTAAAATCGGTTACTATTTCTAAGGATTTTCATTGGTGTAAAAACAATAAGTTTTTGTATGAAGCTACTGATAAGTGTTTAGTTGAAGGCATAAAACGCTTTCCCGCAGGCTACTATGCAAAGGTCAAGTTAAAAGATAACAAACTAACACTAACAAGATTTTGGAATACTATTGATGAAGTTCAACCTATACATTTACGTTATGAAGAGCAAGTCGAGCAATTCAGAGAATTGTTGATAGATGCCTGTAAAATCAGAATGCGCTCTGATGTACCTATTGGGACTTTACTGAGCGGAGGGCTTGATTCGAGTGCTGTATTTTCACTGATGGCCCAAATTGGGAAAAACACACACAACGAACAGAGGCTATCTAACGACTGGCAGCACGCTTTTAATGCCTCATTTCCAAGCACCTATCTAGACGAAACCAAATACGCCAAGCAAGTGACCGAATACTGGCACCTCCCCCTTGAAGAAGTAAACATTAATCAACGCAACCGCATTGAGAAATTAGAAGAATACAGCACTTTGTTTGAAGAAATCTATGGCAACAATCCAATTCCTATGATTGAAACCTACAAAGCAGTCAGAAAAAAAGGAATTATTGTCACGCTGGACGGGCATGGGGCCGATGAGTATCTGGGAGGCTATGCCTCCTCTGCCTTTGAGGCATTTTTCGATGCTTATCAAAACCCCTCTCAAATGAAAATGATCTTTGATACCTACCAAGGTATGATGGGGCAAGAGGGGAAAGGCAGCCTCCCTTTAGAAGTGTTCAAGTTTCTGGGAAGTAAAATGAAGGCCAAAGGTTTAGGCCTTCTACAAAATACGCCCTTTGGTGGCAAAGACCAACAAGTTCCGATACATTCATACCCACACTTAAAAAAGTTAGATTCTTTGACCTCCCATCTATATTCTATATTTCACAGTTCGCTATTACCTACTTTATTGCGCAACTTTGATCGGTATTCAATGATTGCCAGTGTGGAAACCCGAATGCCTTTCATGGATCATCGCCTCATCACCTTTGCCTTCTCCCTGCCATGGACTTCTAAGCTAAGAAATGGCTACTCCAAAGCTATTTTAAGAGATGCTACCAAACCTTATATGCCGCTTAGCGTCAATACAAGGAAACCTAAATTAGGTTTTAGTTCACCCGTTACCCATTGGATGAAAAATGAATGGAAGAGCTACTTGCTCGATACAGTACATTCCCAAGAATTTAAAGAATGTCCCCTCATTGAACCTGCTCTCTTAAAAACACGGATAGAATCCATACTCTCCACCAAAAACACCTCTCATTCATTAGGCCAAGATGTATGGCACTATTTCTCTACCTTCTTATGGTATAAAACTTTTTATAGAGCCTTAAAAAAAGAAATGCCACGCTAAGCGTGGCATTTCTTTTTACTATACTAATCTATCTCGCCAAACATTAGTCTTGAGATACTTTGAGCACTTTCAAGGCTGCGCTCTTCAACGGTGAACTCACCTGCATGAAGTACATACCTGTTTTGTTGTTGCTCATGTCAACTTCTTCACGGTGTGAGTTAGACTCTGGTGTCACACTTCTGGTCATCAATGAACGACCTGACGCATCTACCAAATTCAAACTTACATTCTGACCTTTCGCTCCGTTGATTGACAATGTCAATGTACGAGTTACTGGGTTTGGAGTTACTACCGCAAAGGCTTCTTCTGAATCTACTCCTACACGTGCTGATCCATCAGTTGTAGTAATATCAATGTAGTATGTACGTGACAGACCTGCGATAGGCATTTGTGGTGCATTCATGTGAGCAGGATTCCAAGGAGCAATTTTCTGTACGTTAGAAAGCAAAGTGCCTCCTTGTGTATCACCTGCTACCATCCAAGCGTCAATTTTGATATTGTATTTACCTTTAGGGAAACCAGCATCGTAAAGACCACCATTATAGAACGCGAAGTAAGGATGGTTGATAGTATATACCTGATCAGCAGGAGTATTACCACCATTTCCAAACATAAAGTAGCGATCGTTATCTTCAGTAGTATAGAATTGTGCTTCTACATTATCTACTGCATCCAATTTGTCAGCACGGAAGGTCAACGACTTCACATCAGGATTTGCTGCGCAAAGTTTAGCTTCAAGCGTCCAGAAACGTGGTGTCTTGTAGTTTTGTAAACCTAAGCGATTCACAGCAGTTGTTTTGTCCAAATCCAATTGACCTACGTGAGTAGCTCCTGGATAAGTCGAAGCATCGAAAGGATAAACCGACTTCATAGCAGCTAATGTGCTTACACCTGAACCTTTAACATCAAGAATAGTTACTTGGAAAGGCTTCGTATTGATAGTGAACGATACTGATGAGCTTTCGCAAGCACCCAATACACACTTCACGCTGTAAGTAGCACTACCACTAGCAGGAACTGCCGCCGCGATAGATGTAGTAGTTTCACCTGTACTCCACATAGGCGTGCTTCCAGCTGTTGGGCAAGTTGTGCTCAAGTTAGCAGTTGCACTTACTGCTTGACACTGATCAGTAGTTGGACCAACAATCGCTGTTGGAGCAGTGATAGAAGTTACTACAGTCAAAGTAACCGGAGCTGCTTGGAATACGCAACTTTGGTAGTTAGCAGTCAAACCATAAGTACCACTCATAGCCGCAGTAGCACCGCTACCAGGAGTTACAATCGAAGGATCATTTTGGTTAGCAACAGTTACTAATGAACCGCTACCTGTCCATGACCAACCACCGATTGGGCTCAATACGCTTGTAGCACTCAAAGTTACGGCTGTACCAGCACATACTGGATTAGAAGCAGGCAATTTAGTGATGCTCAAACCTGGGTTTGGCAATACTGTTACTGTAATAGTTTCAGTAGAAACACATCCACCTGGACGAGTACAAGTAGCTGTAAATACATACTCGCCACCTTGTGGTGAAGAAATACCTACTTGACCAGCAGCTGGTGTACCAGTAGTTACAGTAAGGGCATAACTAGCACCTGGGGTTCCAGTTGCTCCCGCAGGAATAGTAATGCCTGGGCTTGACCAAACTACACTCTCTTGTGCACCTGAACAACCTGTTGCAGTCAAAGTAGTAGTTTTTACACTTGGCGTAATCGAAGGAGTTGGACAAATTACTGGAGTAGTTTGGCTCAATACTGGTTTTACTGGTACAACTACCGATACCGATACTTGTTGTGCAGCATAGTTACCATTGCAAGAACCTACTACGCAACGCGCACGGTAGCTTACTGAAGATGGAACATCAGTAATTACGAAAGGAGAACCTGAGAAAGTCTTAGGTGTACCAGCTGTAATTACATTTGTGATTTGATCCCACTCAATCGTGCCTTCAGCACAAGTACCTGTCAAAGTAGCTGTTCCGCCTACGCAAATTGGCGTAGCGTTTACTGCCAATGCAGTTGGAGGAGCTGGTTTTGTACGGATGGTTACTGTTTGAGAAACAGGAGCACTAATACACTCTACTGAGTTAGTTGGACCACCTGGGCCATATACTTTTACGCAAGTAACTGTGTAAACGTAAGTTCTGGTTCTGCTATTTAATGCAGAAGCATCAATTACATTAGTAAACGGACTTGGCGATGTATCACCTAAGTTGTCAGCCGGTACATCAAAAGTAGTAGTAGTAGAGCCTGCTACGCCTTCTTCTGTCATTACACGAGACACACGGTATAATTTGCTAAATACAGGGCCACCGTTTGAGTTAGAAGCACTACATCCTGATAATGCTAAGCTAATTGTTTGAGTCGCATTTGGCTCTACGCAAGTAGTAGCAGCAGGAGAAGCAGTAAATCCAGGAGTTGGAGTTTCGCTAATAACTACTGATTGAGAAGGTGACCAGTCACCTGGGCAGATACCATTACAACGGATTTGATATTCGTACTCACCTACTGCGTCAGGCGTGTTGGTGTAAGGAATAGGTGAAGTCAATTCATCTATCACAATGCTCCAAGCACCAAAGCTACCTACACCTACTGTAGGACGGAAACGACGCTGCCACTGAAGAGCACCTGTACAAATATTACCGATAGTAGTTTGTACTAATTTAATAGTAGAACCCAAGCACAAGTTCTCGCCTGATGGGATAGTAGTACCTGCAGGGAATTCCATTCTGAATGTTTGTGGAAGTTCCTTTTGTTTTACAATGATATTAGTATATTCAGTA
>JBDHXS010000196.1:0-10236 GCA_039810845.1 Runella sp.
ACGGCTCGAAGCGAGAAAAGAGCCAAAGAGGTAGGTATCCGCAAAGCCATTGGTTCGATAAAATCCCAATTGGTCAACCAATTTTTAGGGGAATCGTTTTTGGTGGTAGGGCTGGCGTTTTTCGTCATGCTGGGTATCGTTGGGGCATCTATTGGCGGGTTTAATGAACTTGCCGATAAGCAAGTGAGTATTCCGTTTGCTAATGTGTATTTTTGGGGGATTAGCCTCATTTTTCTTGCTACTACGGCTTTGTTGTCAGGGCTTTACCCTGCCTTCTATTTGTCTTCGTTTGAACCAGTAAAGGTCCTGAAAGGTACAATTCGATTAGGTAAATACGCCTCTTTACCGCGTAAAGCCTTGGTAGTAGTGCAGTTTACGGTTTCGGTGGTGTTGATTATCGGTACTATCGTCGTATATCAGCAAATCCAATATGCTCAAAACCGACCTGTGGGGTATGATAGAAGCAGTTTGGTGCGGATTTCGATGGACGACCCCAACTTTCAAAATAGTAAATTGGTGATGAAAGATGAGTTACTACGAAATGGTATAGCGTCAAATGTCGCTTTTTCAAATATGCCCGTTACGTCCGTTTGGGACAATTGGGGAGGGTTTGATTGGAAAGGCAAAAACCCCGATGCCGAATCCAGTTTTTCAGTGACCCAATTAGATGAAGATTTTGGGGCGACCATTCAATGGAAAGTAAAACAAGGCCGTAATTTTTCTAAAGAGTTTGGGATGGATACTGCCGCTGTTATCATCAATGAATCGGCGGCAAAATACTTGGCTTTGAAAAATCCAATAGGTGAGTATATCACCTCGACAGGCGACGGTAAGCGCCGCTGGCAAATCATCGGTATCATCGAGGATTTAGTGGCTGAATCGCCCTACGAGCCTGTGAAAATGGGTTTGTATATGTTCCAACGAAATGTTCGTGCTTTGGGACAAATGCAAATAAAAATAAGCCCTAACTTACCTATGTCAGAGGCGCTTGCCAAAATTGAGGCTATTCAGAAAAAACTTGTTCCCTCTGCCCCTTTTCGCTATTTTTTTGTGGATGAGGAGTACAGTAAAAAGTTTACAGCCGAACAACGTATTGGCAAATTAGCGTTCCTTTTTGCCATTTTAGCCATTACGATTTCCTGCTTAGGTTTATTCGGCTTGGCTTCTTTTATTGCGGAGCAACGTACCAAAGAAATCGGAATAAGAAAAGTGTTAGGAGCCAGTATAACCAATTTGTGGGGTTTACTTTCAAAGGAATTTGTGTTGTTGGTGGTCATCTCGCTGTTTATTGCGTCGCCAGTTGCGTATTACTTTATGAATAACTGGATTCAGAAATACAGTTATCATACGGAAATTTCGTGGTGGATTTTTGTGGTGGCAGGGGTAGGAGCATTGTTGATTACCCTGTTGACGGTCAGTTTTCAAGCCATCAAAGCGTCGTTGGTGAATCCCGTAAAGAGTTTAAAATCAGAGTGATTTTAAAAGGCAAAATGCAAGTAGGCAAATTTGCAATGAGTTAAACTTGCCTATTTGCCCCTTGCCAACTTGCCTACTTAATTAAGCACCATGAAACCACCCGCTTGGCTCGATGCCTTGGTCAAACGATTTCTTCCCTCGGAGCTTTACGAAGAGCTGTTGGGAGATTTGCACGAGCAATTTGCGTTTCAAATCGAGGAGTTTGGAGCGCAAAAAGCCCGTTGGATGTATTTCTTTGAAGTCATCCGTTTTTGTCGCCCATATTTTCTGAAACGCCGTTTTCGTGCTGATACTAAGTATTCAACTTCTTACACATACAGCCCCACTATGATACGCAACTATTTTAAAATCGCTTTTCGTAACTTGTTGAAAAACAAAGGCTACTCGTTTATCAACATCTTCGGTTTGGCGACGGGCATGGCCGTGGCGATGCTCATTGGTCTTTGGGTATGGGATGAACTGAGTTTTAACAAAAATTTCAAAAACTACAACCGCATTGGGCGAATAATGGTGCACAATGGCGAAGGAACGTACATGACAAACCCCATTCCGTTGGCGGCCGAGCTGCGCGCGTCGTATGGTTCTGATTTTAAGTATATCGCCATGACTACCTCCACGCAGAAGTATGCGATATTGTCGGGGGATAAAAAGTTCTTTCAATCAGGCAGTTTTATGCAGCCCGATGCACCCGAATTGTTTGGATTGGACATGGTGTATGGAACCCGCGCGGCGCTTAAAGACCCTCATTCGGTTTTACTTTCTGAATCGCTCGCCAAAAAGCTTTTTGGGGAAGAAAATCCGTTGGATAAAATCGTAAAGATAAAAAATCGGATGGAGGCAAAAGTGGCGGGCGTGTATAAGGATTTGCCCAAAAACTCGGAATTTCAAGACCTGACCTTTATCGGGCCGTGGGATTTACTGGCTTCTTTTATGAGTTTTATGAAAGAGCAAGAAAACGATTGGAACGATAATTCGTACAAAATCTATGTGCAGCTTGCTCCTCAAGTTGATTTTGCGGGTGTTTCGGCCAAAATTAAAGATATAAAACGGAAACATTTGGATGCAAAACGCGTCGCGTATAATCCCGAATTGTTTGTTCACCCGATGAGCCAATGGCACTTGTATTCCAAGTTTGCCAACCGAAAAAGCGTGATGAGCGACCAGCTCGAATTTATTTGGCTGTATGGTATTATTGGCGTGTTTGTGCTGTTGTTGGCTTGCATTAATTTTACGAACCTGAGTACGGCCCGTTCCGAAAAGCGCGCCAAAGAAGTCGGGATTCGGAAGTCGATGGGGTCGCTTCGCCAACAATTGATTGCGCAGTTTTTCGGCGAATCGTTCTTGGTTGTTTTTATTGCCTTGGGTTTTGCGTTGCTTTTGGTGCAACTGGCGTTGCCTTTCTTCAATGAGTTGGCCGATAAAAAAATAACAATGTTATGGTCAAATCCTGTTTTTTGGTTGTCAGTACTGAGCTTTAGCGTATTGACGGGCTTATTGGCGGGGAGCTATCCTGCGTTTTACTTGTCTTCTTTTCAGCCGATAAAAGTGCTCAAAGGAATCGGTTTCCCGTCGTCGCGTTTGCGGAGAGGGGCCTTTGCACCGACGCCACGGAAAGTTCTGGTAGTGATACAGTTTACCGTTTCCACTGTGTTAATCATTGGTACGAGTGTTATTTATCTCCAAATCCAGCATGCAAAAAACCGAAACGTGGGGTATGATAAGGAAGGACTGATGGCCGTCTATATGATTACGCCCGACCTTTACCAAAACTACGAAGTGATTCGAAATGAACTACTTCAGTCGGGGGCGGTGACCAACTTGGCGGTTTCTTCTTCTCCGATTACGGATGTGTGGGAAAACCAAAGTGGGTTTGAATGGAAGGGTAAAGCCCCAGGCTTTGAAGATAATTTTGCGACTTTCCGAGTGACGCACGACTACAGCAAAATCGTAGGGTGGCGGTTTCGGGAAGGACGCGATTTTTCCAAAAAGTTTTCAACAGACTCTTCGGCCATTGTCATTAATGAAACAGCCGTAAAGTACATGGGCTTGAAAAACCCCATTAACGAAACCGTAAAATGGAACGGGAAAAGCTACGAGGTGATTGGTGTCATCAAAGACATTGTGATGGGTTCGCCCTTTGAGCCGATATTGCCTACGGTGTTTTTGTTGGATTACAACAATCAATACACCATCAACATCAAACTAAACCAAACAATGGCCACTTCTACCGCCGTTGGCAAAATAGCCGAGGTATTTCAAAAGTACAATCCCGCAGTGCCGTTTGATTACAAGTTTGTGGATGAAGAATACGCCAAAAAATTTGCCAACGAAGAACGTTTGGGCAAAATCGCCTCTATTTTTGCCATTTTAGCGATATTCATCAGTTGTTTGGGCTTGTTTGGGTTGGCGTCGTTTGTGGCCGAACAACGCACCAAAGAAATGGGGGTACGCAAAGTACTTGGGGCAACGACTGCTAATTTGTGGGGCTTATTGTCGAAAGACTTTGTGGTTTTGGTGGTTCTCTCGCTGTGTATTGCGTCGCCCATTGCGTATTATTTTATGAGTCAATGGCTACAGAAATACACCTATCATACCGAGATTTCTTGGTGGGTTTTTGCCTTGACGGGCGCAGGAGCTTTGATAATTACCCTCTTGACCGTCAGTTTTCAGACCATCAAAGCGGCCTTGGTGAATCCTGTGAAGAGTTTAAAATCAGAATAGTTTTAAAAAAACAGACGTTCCAAGTTTCAAAAACTTGGAACGTCTTTCTATTTTGCCACTTGCAAGTTTGCCCCTTGCTTTTTTACTGCGAAGCTTTCACCCGCGTATAAATTTCGCGGAAGTTTTTCGCACTTTCGGCGATTTCGGGGCCATTGTTTTCCCAATGGTACTCGTATTCGGCCGAAATTGGGCCTTTGAATTTTTGGCGTTTTAATTCACCAAGTACCGCTTCCACTTTACAATCTCCCGTTCCCCAAATCACGTCGTGGTACTTTCCGTCGGGGGTATCTTTTTTGACGTCTTTGAAGTGCATACCAATCACGTGCCCGTTCAATTTTTTCAAACACTCGACGGGATCAAGTCCCGACCGCACCCAGTGACCAATATCGGCGCAAGCCCCTACGTATTTGCTGCCCGCAATGGCCGCAATGACCGTATCGGGGTGCCAGTAGCGTGAAGGTTTGGGGTGGTTGTGCAACGCTACGTTGATTTTGTATTCTTCTGCCAACTTCCGAACCATGGGCATTTGGGCCGCCGACGGCTCCGAGTTGATGTTCATCACGCCCATGTCTTTGGCAAACTCAAACAAAGTTCTCCATTCTTCTTCGGTTTTGGCACCCACTACCCCGTAGGCCACAATGGTAATGCCCTTGTCTTTGATGAGTTTTTTTACTTGTTGACGCTTCGCGGCATCCATCGTAAAATCCATTTTTCCCTCAATACCGCCCCCGATGGTTTGACCTGGAAACGCCTCCACATATTTCAGGCCGCAGCTGTCGATTTTGCGCAGGGCGTCGGCAAAGGAAAACAAACGAAACGAGTACGATTGAGCGCCTAAACGCCAACCTGCTTTGTCCTCAGGATTTTTTTGTGCTTGAACAGAAAATGCGCCCAACGAAAGCAACAGTCCGCACAAGAAGTATTTGGCAGTGTGTTTCATAAAATCAATGATTTGTTTTTTGGACAAAAGTAAGGAAGCGACTCTCTTTACCCTTTGAGAAGAGGTTTTTATCGGTGAATATCATTGTCCTAAAGCGTACAAACTTGTCCGATTATGGACAATCAAAATAAAATCATAAAATACTTATCTATTTGATAATCAATTTGTTGTGCTGCTATTTTTTTACTGGCAAACTATTTGCTCAGCAAAAATAGAAATAATCAAATCCGAATGAAACGTACGTACTTAGGAGAATTTGAAGAAATCGTTTTACTCGCGGTAGCCGTTCTAAACGGCCAAGCCTACGGGGTATTGCTGATGCACGAAATCATTGAACAAACCGACCGCAGCGTTCGCTTGAATCAGGTGCATTCGGCCTTGCAGCGGCTCGAAGAGAAAGGAATGGTGCGCTCGGAAATGGGAGAGCCTACCAACGAGCGCGGCGGACGTCGCAAACGCTTGTTTTCAGTAACGGCCTTTGGCCAGCGCACGCTCCAAGAAATCCAAGAAGTACGTGCTGGTTTTTGGGAACGTATGGCCAATCCCCTGAAGCTAACGATGTCAATCTAAGTCTCATGCACCACAAACCACCCCGCCTCGCTGACCGCTTTTTGCAGTTTTTCTGCGCGCCTCACTTGCTGGAAGAAGTGCAGGGCGATTTGCACGAAGAATTTGAGTACCAAGTTGAGCGCGTGGGTGCGCGTCGCGCTCGTTGGCGTTACTGGCGCGATGTGCTGGGCTTTTTTCAGCCCCGCTATATCAAACGAAAACCCTCTCAATACCCTCAAACTTATTCATACAGCCTAATTATGATACGCAACTATTTTAAAATCGCACTCAGAAGCCTCCAACGAAACAAAGTCTATACTTCCATCAACTTGTTGGGATTATCGCTTGGCATGACCTGTGGACTTCTTATTTTTCTTTTGGTCAAATACCACTTGAGTTTTGACAATTTTCATGCGCACTCCGACCGCATTTATCGCATTGTCACCGAGCAGCACCGCGACAATATCTCGTACGTATCGGCCGTGCCAAGCCCGCTGGGAAAAGTGTTTAGAAATGACTACACTTTTGCCGAGAAAGTAGGGCGAATCTGTACTTTCGAGGACATGCTCATCTCAATAAAGGCCGAAAAAGGACTCAATAAGTTTAAAGAACCTCAAGGTGTGGCGTTTACAGAGCCTGAGTATTTTGCCATTTTTAATTTTCCATTGTCAGTCGGTAGCTTTCAAAATGTGCTAAATGAACCTAATACGGGCATTATTACCGAGCGAGTTGCGCGTAAATACTTTGGTAATGCAAATCCTATCAATCAAATTTTTCGGGTGGACAACAAGCTTGACATTCGGGTAACGGGTGTGTTGAAAGACTTACCGACCAACTCAGACCAAAAAGCCGAGATTTTTGTCTCTTATCCCACCCTCAAATCTTACAACGACTGGCTTGGCAGCGACGATGCTTGGGGAGGGATTCAAAGCTCGATGAAATGTTTTGTTCGCCTCAGACCAGGGGTGTCACCGTCGGAAGTGGAAAAAGTGTTTCCTGCCTATGTGAAGAGGTATCGGCCTACCAGCAAAAACGTACACCACTACAAACTACAACCCTTTAACGATGTGCATTTTAACGCCCAATACGGAGGGGCTATGAACAAACAGACCCTGTGGATATTGTCGCTGATTGGGCTTTTCTTGATTATAACTGCCTGCGTTAATTTTATCAATTTGGCCACGGCCCAAGCCCTCAACCGCTCCAAAGAAGTGGGCGTAAGGAAAGTACTTGGAAGCCTTCGCGGGCAGTTATTTTGGCAATTTATTGCCCAAACGGGTCTTATTGCAACAATTGCAGGGGGCATTGCGTTGGGGTTGGCCGCGCTTGCTTTACCGTATGTTAATCAGTGGTTTGCCACCGAAATATCGCTTAATTTGCTGAGCGACTGGCGATTGGTAATGTTTATCCCTGCGTTGATATTGATTGTTACTTTTTTTGCGGGCTCGTATCCAGGATTAATTCTTGCTGGTTTTCAACCTATTTTGGCGCTCAAAGGCAAACTTTCTCAGCAAAATATCGGAGGCTTCAATACGCGCCGCGCCTTGATTGTTGTTCAATTTTCGATTTCGCAGGTACTAATCATCGGAATGATTGTGATTGCGCGCCAGATTTATTATGCCCAAAAAGCAGATTTAGGGTTTAATAAAGACGCTATCATGCTACTGCCCATTGCCTCAACGCCCCAACAGGCCAAAACCGTCAAGGCGCAACTGCAAAGCTTGGCAGGCGTAGAACAGGTGTCGCTGTGTTATTCTGCCCCTGCCTCCAATGGTCACTGGCAAACGGCACCTCATTACGATAACCACTCAGAAGAGGAGTCGTTTAGGGTATCAGTAAGGGCTGCCGACAATGATTATCTTTCTACGTTTGACCTACAATTGGCGGCTGGCCGAAATTTATACCCTTCGGATACTGTAAAAGAGTTTTTGGTCAATGAAACGTTTGCAAAAAAATTGAACGTAGCCTCGCCCTCAGATTTGCTCGGAAAAAATCTCCGCGTTAATGGCAACATGACGGGGCCGATTGTGGGCGTGGTTAAAGACTTCCACGACCATTCGTTTCACGAAGACATCAATCCCGTTTGTATTCCTTCGGCCAGCGATTTTTACAACAATTATGCCGTCAAAATCAGCACTGCCAACGTACCAGCTACCATGGCTGCGGTGGAAAAAACTTGGAGTAAAATGCACCCTGATCAAATCTACGAATACACTTTTTTGGACGAACACATCGCGTCGTTTTATGAAACGGAGGCACTGATGCTAAAACTCATTCAGCTGTTTTCGCTCATTGCGGTGTTTATTGGGTGTTTGGGATTGTACGGTCTTATTTCTTTCATGGCAGCGCAGAAAACCAAGGAAATTGGGATTCGGAAAGTATTGGGCAGCAGCCTCGCACAGATTTTATGGATTTTTGGAAAAGAGTTTGCCCGTTTGATTGTCGTCGCCTTTCTGGTTGCGGCGCCCATTGCGTGGTGGTTTATGAACCAATGGCTGCAAGATTTTAAGTTTCACATCACGATTCAGCCTTGGATATTCGTAGTAACCATTGCCATCACACTGCTTGTCGCTACCCTGACTGTAATTTACGAAGCAACCAAAGCCGCCTTGGTCAATCCCGTGAAATCGTTAAAATCCGAATAATACCACGCGTAGGGACGTTGCATGCAACGTCCCTACAGTACGACAAAATAATGCACCCCATGCCCTCCAAACCACCCCGCCTCGCCGACCACTTTTTGCAGTTTTTCTGCGCGCCTCACTTGCTGGAAGAAGTGCAAGGAGATTTGCAAGAAGAATTTGAGTACCAAGTTGAGCGCGTGGGTGCGCGGCGCGCTCGATGGCGTTACTGGCGCGACGTGCTGGGCTTTTTTCAGCCCCGCTATATCAAACGAAAACCCTCTCAATATCCTCAAACCTATTCCTACAGCCCAGCTATGCTACGTAATTATTTTAAAATCGCGCTTCGGAACCTGTTGAAGCACCCCACTTTTTCGCTCATCAACATCGCAGGCTTGGCCATGGGGTTGGTTTGTTGTATGGCCATCGGCTTGTATGTATGGGACGAATACCAATACGACCGCGCTGTGCCGCAGTTTGAGCACACCTACCGAATCACTGAAAGGCAAAAACAAGCCACAGGGCTCTACAACGTTGCCGTAACGCCTGGGCCGCTGGCTGCTGCGCTCAAAAATGACTTTCCCGAAATTGCCGAAACCGTGCGCGTCGGGGCGTGGTCGGGGCTGCTTCAGTACGAGCAAAAGACGGTCGAACCCGAAGCAATGCGAGTGGTCGATGCGTCGTTTTTGTCCTTTTTCGGTTTTAAACTTTTGAAAGGAAATCCACAAACCGTTTTATCCTCTCCCGATGAAGTCGTGATTAGTGAAGCCGTCGCCGAACGTTTTTTTGGAAAAGACTGGTCCGCTCAGTCTATTTTGGGTAAAACGATTCAATATAGTCAAAAACGGCCGCTTCGTTTGACAGGTGTCATTGAAAATGCACCCGCCCGTTCGCATCTTCAATACGATGTGTTGTTGCCTTTTATCTATTTTCAATTGAACGACAAATGGAGTTACAATTGGAACAGTAACAATTACCATACTTATCTCAAACTTAGGCCCGATGCCAATGCGGCTATTTTTGCTCAAAAATTGGCAGGACAGCTCAAAAAATACAAAGACGACAACGAAACGCTCCTGTTACTACAACCTTTACAAGACATTCATTTGTATTCTAACTTCGATTTTGGAACGGATTGGGGAAAACGTGGCAACATCCGTTACGTCCAGATTTTCATGGCAGTGGGGTTGATTGTGTTGTTTATTGCTTTGTTTAATTTTATCAATTTATCCACCGCCCGTGCTACCCAACGAGCGCGCGAAGTGGGGGTGCGCAAAAGCGTAGGTGCGTTGCGTTCCAGTCTTATCGTTCAATTTTGGGGAGAATCGCTGTTGATGACCAGTTTGGCACTGGGAGTTGGGTTTGTACTATTGAATTTGTTGCTACCTTTTTTCAGTGAATTGTCGGGCAAACCTATGCCATTGCCGTTTCACGAGCCTTTATTTTGGGCTTCCATGGCGGTTGTTTTGGTACTTATTAGCTTTTTAACGGGGCTTTATCCTGCGTTTTACCTTTCTTCTTTCCGTCCAGTACGCGTTTTGAAAGGCATTTTTGATAAAAAATCAGGCACAAGTTTTCGGAAAACGCTGGTAGTGACGCAGTTTGTGATGTCGGTTGTCTTAATCATTGGCACTATTGGTCTGTACCAACAATTACAATTTATGCAAAACAAAAAATTGGGTTTTGATAAAGAACAGTTGCTCTATGTACGTCTGAAGGGCGACCTGCGTGAAAAATCATTGACAATGAAGGAGTTATTGCTAAAACAAGGTAGTATTGCCTCGGTATCGGCCACGACCAATACGCTGGTAGATGTCCAAAACACTTCTTATATCGAATGGCCAGGAAAGACCCCCAAAGATGAAGTATTGATTACGCAAATCAACGTAGATGCTGATTTTTTGAAAACTACGGGTATGAAATTAGCCG
>JBDHXS010000197.1:0-10218 GCA_039810845.1 Runella sp.
CGGCTCCACCAGCTCCTACTGTGTCAACTATTTTGTCAGCAGGAGATTTGCTATGTTTGAATTTGGGTGCCATTGTTCCAGTTACAGTAAACCTCTTGGGCAGTTGCCCAGGTGGGACATTAAGCCTTTTCCGTACAAAAAACGGCGTAGTAAGAGAACAAGTCACCTTGGTTCTGGGTTTGGATAACCTTATAGCCAGTAGCTCGACAGATGTATATGCTTATTCAACGGTATGTACTGTTAATGGCTGTAGTAGTCCAGATTCACCGCTAAGTGCTAATCTTACACTGTCTACCAATTGCAACGGAGCCGATTTGCAAATTACCAATAGTGTGCTGCCAAGCAATCCTTCTCTAAATCAAAATGTGACCTTTACAACCACGGTTACTGAAATTGGAAATGGGAATTTTACCAACGTGGTGGTGACTGAGACTTTCACCAATGGACTTACCTACGTAAGTCATGTGGCTCCTCCAGGAACCAGTTATAATCCTGCAACTGGAATTTGGACTATTGGGAATGCACTAACGCCAGCAGAAATCTCAAGTTTGACCCTGTCCATAGTGGCTACGGTAGCTAACCCAGGAGTCTCCACCAATACCGCTACGCTTACCTCGGGTGATAATACTCCAAGTAATAATTCTTCTACGGTTTGTGTGAGTGTACCCTACCAGATTTGTACAGGAGGCTCAGTCGTACTGACAGCCCCAACGGCTGGGCAATGGTACAGAAATGGAGTCATTATAGTAGGACAAACGGGCAGCACTTATACAGCTACATTGGGAGGTACTTATACCAATACTTCGCTCTTACAAGCAATTAATTGTACCAACAACTGTTGTTTTGTTGTCAATGAAATACAAACGACAGCCCCTACTATAGCAGCTGGCCCAGCATCAGGCAATAACACCAATGCTTCTTGTTTGCCAGTCAATACCCCCTATCCTATATCTTTGACATTGGGTACCTGTGCAGGAGGAACTTTTACGATTTTCCAGTCCAAAAATGGTGGAGCAGAAACAACTTTGGCTACAGGGATAACTAATAGCCCTTATAATTTAACGCTTACTTCCAGTGTAACTGCAGGTACTACCGATACCTACGTTTTCTCGGCTACCTGTACAGCAAATGGCTGTAGTAGCAGCCGCTCAGGAAACAGCACTATTACTCTGTCAACTCGACCTGCTGCCCCGAATGCACCCACCGCAGTAGCCCTTAATTTAACAATAGACCAATTGTTATGCTTGGGCGTGGGAACTATTGTGCCAGTTACGATTACCCCAAATGGTAGTTGCCCTGGCGGTATTTTAACGCTTTTCCGTACTCGAAATGGAGTGAGAACCCAAGTACAGTTGTTGGCAGGCATAGGCAGCGAACTCTTGACTGTCAACAGCACAACCGATGTATTTGCCTACTCAGTGGTTTGCACCATCAATGGCTGCAGCAGTCCAGACTCACCAACGGCTACCATTACTTTGTCAAATAAGCCAGCTACTCCGACTTTTACAAATAAGACACGATATGTTTGTAAAAAATCAACTGTAAATGTTGGTGTAAACAACTGTAATGGCAGCATAGCTTGGAGTACAGGTCAAACAACTTCAGCACCTAATAATACGATTACCATAACAGCACCCAATAGTGGAAGTGTTACTGTGACTGCAATTTGCACCATTGCAGGATGTGCCAGTGAGACGGGGACTATCGTGTTGGAAACCAAAGAGCTTGATATCACCATTATAGACGTGAATCAATCAGGAAGTAAAGATTTAGGGGGAGTAGGTCAGCCCATTACAGCCTGGAACTTGATCTATCCTTTCAATAATACACCTATTGCCCCAGGGATAGCTAAATCGTACGGGAACGCGTCTCAATCTGGGCCAGAACTTGAGGGCACAACTCCCAGTAACCGTCGAATTTTTGATCAATACCAAACACCTCGTTACTGGACAACCGAAGTCAAGATATGTGATAATCTTATAGCACCTAATGTGGGGTCTATTGTTTATGAAATGCTGGTGTTAGATCCTATCACAGATCTTCCTTCACAAACCCTCACTTCGTATGAAAACTTTGGACCTTACTTACAGTTTGGTAACACAGAAGCTTATACAAAGCTATATACGCTCAATGATGTTGCTTTTGGCTTTCCGTCTTCATCTACAGGCATTTATGATCAAGGATTCCCTAAAGGAAAATACAACTACCGTGTTAGGGTTTATAACAAACGAGCTGTGGATATTGGCCCCTATCCATCAAACATAACCAGAATTGTGGATCCAACGGCCTCTGTACTTCTAGAAGTAACCTACTACATTAATATTACCAATGCCAATGGTGCACGTACTGGCACAGAATCAGTAGCCGAAGTTGACACTGAATTTGCCAGTGTAGCACCAAATCCTGTGACTCGTACCCTAACTACAACAATCAAACGAGCAAAAGGACAAATCATAAAACTGAATTTCACAGACATGACTGGGCGTTTGTTATGGGAGAAAGAAGTTACTCCAACAGCAAACGAACACCATGAGCAAGTAGACGTATCCAATCAGCCAACTGGAGTTTACTTTATGCAAGTTGTTTCTCCATCCAAAAGAGCTACTTTAAAAGTGGTCAAAATGTCTAACGATTGATTAAGACCTCAAAATAACAAAAAGGGAGTAGCAAAATGCTACTCCCTTTTTGTTAGAAAACCACAAACTTCTCAAAAACTTACCCGCCCAATGCCGTCATATATTGCTGCAATAACGTTTCGTATTTTTTTGCAGCGGCATCCTGCTTTCCTTCACGACACGCATTGGCAATAGTTTGCAGGATATAGAGTTGAATATTACTGTCTTGATTCGAGTGATTTTGAATATTGTATTTTAACATTGATTCAGCCCGACTACCCATTACATTAGCAATTTCAAGAGCTTTTTTAGCTTCACCGACCGTAAATAAATAACCGATGTAGTTGGCCGATATTTGATCGTACGGAATCGTTTTATCAGGCATTTTTGCCAAAATAAAATTAAGTGCCGTTTTGGCTTTATCCGTTTTTCCTTCCCGAATAAGTTGATCTACTAAACGCATAAAAGCAATACGAGCAGAAAAAGCTGGTGAGCCTTTGAATGTACCATCGTAGTAGGTGTTGGTATTGTCCAACTCACGCCAGAACGTTTTCTTCATAAGGTTATCAGCCATAATATCTGTATTAACATACCCGTCTGATGCTCCAGGAACGCGTACTGGCAACAAGCGATAAGCATACCCTTCCAACTGCATAAATTCTTTCAAATTCAGATAGTTATCGTTAGTCAAAGTACCTGAAAAATAAACAGGCCGTTTCCAATCATTGGTAGCAATGATGTCAAGCATGATCAAATCAGACTTGTACAAATCACGTTTGCCCATTGTCCATTGCATAGTATCTTTCACAAACGAGGCCAATTCAGGCTTCAAGATGTTCATTTTCTTTACTTGTTCTGGATTAATTCCTAATACTAACACCGACGAAGGTAGGATACTAGTCATTTCGCCGCTAGTAAGTGGCACCTGAATCGCAGCATTATTTTGTTTCACCAACGCCATGTATTCTTTGAGATTAATACCATTTTTAACAGCTGGCATTTCATAAAATGGCACAATATCGTTTTTACCCGCAGCAAAGTTTTCGTAATTCAACGAAATTGGTAGCGGCTCAGATTCGTAGGTTTTGCGCTTCATTTGACCAATGTACCAGTCGGTTCCCAATAAACTTAGGTTACATACCCGCACGTCGGTACGGAAACCTTCCACTTCTTGTACATACCACAAAGGAAATGTATCATTGTCGCCACCTGTGAATAAAATGGCGTTTGGAGCGCAGGAATTAAGCAGGTTTTTGGCAAAATCAACCGAATGATAACGATGACTACGATCGTGATTGTCCCAACCTTTTACGCCCATCAATAAAGGTGCAGATAAGCCCAACACGGTTGCTATACCAGCTCGGGTAGCCGCCGAAGGTAGGACTTTGGTCAAGAGATCATAAATAAACATAACTCCCAAGCCAATCCAAAAGGCAAAGATGTAAAACGAACCTACATATATGTAATCACGCTCGCGAGGTTCGACAGGAGGAGAATTGAGATAAACCACCAAAGCAATTCCCATCATTGTAAATAATAGCCCTGTTACCAACAAATCTTGACGACGGCGGAACGCCTGGGCTACAATTCCCAGCAAGCCCAATAAAAACGGAATCATATAAAAATTATCACGGGCGCGGTTATTGGCCAATACATCGGGCAATCCCGCACTTGTATCCCACGGGCGCAAGCCTCCAGCACCTTCTTCATCACTTTCACGACCTACAAAGTTCCACAGGAAATAGCGCCAATACATATGTCCTAGCTGATGCGAAAAGAAAAATGATATATTATCACCCATACTTGGTTTTTGGCCCTCAGCAAGCCCCAGTTTGTCGCGGTATAGCTGTGGGTGGTTCATTTGATTGCTGTGAACGCGAGGGAATAGCATTTGCTGGTTCTTCTCATAGACGTATTCGGGGCGATAGTCAGCTACCACATAACGTCCGTTGGCTTTACGATAGATAGGTTCGCCGCGTTCAGAATTTATAGGACGTGCAGTAAACACTGGGCCAAACAATAAAGGGCGACTTCCATATTGCTCACGCTTGAGATAAGATACATAGCTAATGACATCGCTTGGATCGTTTTCATTGATTGGTGGATTAAAATTAGAACGAACCAATACCAAGAAATAAGAAGAATAGCCAATCAATACAAAAGCAAAAGCTAATAAAGCAACATTCCAGATTTCTTTTTCTTTTTTGGCAGTATAACGAATCCCCCACACCAAAGCCCCCACAAACAAAACTAAAAAGAATACAATACCTACTGAATAAGGCATTCCGAGGGTATTGACAAAGAAAATTTCAAATTTCCCTGCCATAGAAGGAAGCCATACAATAACGCCCGAATTAATAATCATCAATACTACCAAGCCACCAACAAAAGCCAATACACCACTCCAAAACGATGGCTTATGCTTTTTGAAATAATAAACCAAAGCTAAAGCAGGAAGAGTAACTAAGTTTAGCAAGTGAACACCAATTGAAAGGCCAATCAAATAAAAAGTAAAAATCAACCAACGATTTCCTTCTGCTTCATCCTCAATACGTTCCCATTTTAATACTGCCCAAATCACAATAGCTGTAAAAAATGAAGAAAGCCCATACACCTCTGCTTCCACTGCCGAAAACCAAAACGAATCAGAATAAGTATAAGCTAATGCTCCTACCAAACCTGACCCTACCACAGCTATAATCTCACCCAACTCAAGGTCTTCGTCTTGCTTACCAACAATTTTACGAGCTAAAAGCGTGATGCTCCAAAAAAGAAACAGAATCGTAAAAGCACTTGAAAGTACCGATACCATATTAATCCAGTAGGCTACTTGAGTCACATCGCCCAGAGCAAGCATAGAAAATAACCGGCCAATCAATAAAAATAGTGGTGCACCTGGTGGGTGAGGCACCTGAAGTTTGTAAGAACAAGCGATAAACTCGCCACAGTCCCAAAAACTGGCTGTTCGCTCCACGGTGAGTACGTAGGTGACCATTGCTACTGCAAATACAAGCCAGCCAATGAGGGTGTTGATTCGATTGAATTTAGACATGAATGAGTTTGAGAAATGTGAAAAGTCTTGTGTTGTTAGTTGGAGGTATGAAATTTTATCCTACATACCATTGCTCTCAATCACGAAAGCCGTGCCAAAATTAGTAAATTCGATAGAAAGCCGACGAACGCAGGCTCTTAAAAGTTGTTAAAAGCAGAAGATTATCGAATTATAGTTAGTAATTCGCTAATCATCATTGCTGTAGCTCCCCATACCTTATGTCCTTGAATATCATAAAAAGGCGCATCAATGGTTACACCACGAACATCTAATAGAGAAGAACCCACAATGCTTTCATCCATCATTTCATCGAGTGTTACTTCCAGTACAGCTTCTACTTCTCGTGGATCTGGATAGAAATCAGGCTTATAAGGAAGTTTTCCAATGACGGGTAATACATAAAAATTACTTGGTGGGATAAATAGCTCAGTAAGTTTGCCCAATATCTGTACATCCGCTGCTTTGATACCAATTTCTTCTTGAGCTTCGCGCAAGGCAGTTCGGATGAGATTTTCGTCGGTTTTTTCGTAACGTCCCCCTGGAAAGGCCATTTGTCCTGCATGAACGCCATCGTATTTAGGGCGTAAAATGAGCGGAACCAGAATTTGATCACGGTATGGATAAAACAAAATTAGAACTGCCGAACGACGCGTCTTTTCGTTAGGCTGGGTTTTAAATCGAAGCCGTGTTGCAGATGCCATTTTCAGATGCGCCTCTTGCCCCGGCAGTGGCTGGCGGAGCTGTGATTGAAGATGGTTTATAAAGTCGTTAAAGGGCATCGGAAGAATCTTGACTTATTACGAATGCGCAAGTTAAGTTATCTAATCATTTAAAATATTGTTTTTTTCGCAAACTAAACAATTTCTCTCCAATTATTTACGTTCCGTAGCATTTTATCAGTTGTTCAGCTACAAAAGTACCATCTAAAGCCGCCGACATAATCCCCCCTGCATAGCCTGCCCCCTCACCGCAAGGATACAAACGTTTGGTTTGGAGATGTTCGGCGGTATCGCGATCACGAGGGATACGTACTGGTGAAGAAGTACGACTTTCGGCTCCAATTAGTTGCGCCTCATTGGAAACATAACCACTCATCTTTTTTCCAAACTCTTGTAAACCTTGCCTCAATGGCTCTGCGATATGCCCTGGAAGATATTCACGTAAATCCAGCGACTGTAAACCTGGCTGGTAAGAGGTCTCTAATAATTCAGAAGAATTTTTTCTTTTTATAAAATCCAGTACACGTTGGGCGGGTGCAATCTGCCTTCCTCCTGTGATGGACCAGGCTTTTTGTTCGATAGATTTTTGCAGTTCTAATCCCGCCAAAGCGCCAAATTTCTTAAAAGGCTTCAAATCTGCTTCTTCAATAGCCACCACCATGCCTGAATTAGCAAAACGAGAATCGCGCCGCGAAGGCGACATACCGTTTACCACCAACTCGCCTGGGGCAGTAGCAGCAGGTACAATAAAACCTCCTGGACACATACAAAATGAAAAAACACCCCGCTGTATGCCGTTGTAGTGCGTTTGAGTCACCAAGCCATAAGAAGCTGCAGGCAAATAATCACCTCGGTCGGTACAGTGGTATTGAAGTGAATCAATCAGACTTTGGGCATGTTCGATGCGAACCCCTACGGCAAATGATTTATTTTCAATGAAAATCCCTTTGGCCTGACACAATTCAAAAATATCTCGAGCCGAATGCCCCGTGGCCAAAATGACACCTAAGCCCGTAAATTCACGCCCGTCAGCAGTAATCACTCCCCTGATTTCGCATTGTCGATTTTCGGCTGCCGATTGCTGGTTTTCAATTTCTGATATTTGCCCCCTAACTACTAACCGCTTACCATTTATCATTGATTGCCGACTACTCAAAATAAAATCAGCGACTTTGGTATCAAAATGAACCTCCCCGCCAGCGTTGAGTATGCTTTGGCGTAAGTCTGCTACAATTTGAGGAAGTTTATTGGTACCAATATGCGGATGAGCATCGTACAAAATTTGTTCGGTAGCTCCGTGAGCAACCAAAATCTCCAATATCCGACGCACATCACCGCGTTTGTTGGAGCGAGTATAAAGTTTTCCGTCGGAATACGTCCCTGCTCCTCCCTCCCCAAAACAATAGTTTGATTCAGGATTGACAATGTGGTCTTTGTTGATAGCAGCCAAATCGCGGCGGCGGGCGCGAACATCCTTTCCTCTTTCCAACAAAATGGGTTTGTAGCCCAATTCCACCAACCGCAGGGCCGCAAACATACCCGCTGGGCCACAACCAACGATGACGACTGCGGGTTTTTGAGATACATCTGAATAATTCTTCTGATAAGCAATGAGAGGAGGAGGTGTTTCGTCGGCATAAATATTTACCGAAACATTTACTTTGATTTGCCGTGAACGCGCATCAATAGATTGTTTGAATTTGCGAATGGTCAACTCTTCAGCGTTAGCTACTCGCAATTTTTCGATGATGTATTGACGAAAAACTATTTCGTCCAGTGCCACCTCGGGGGGCAATGTCAATTGAAGTGATTGGTGCATCTGAAAGGGATTTAGCCTTTAATAGATGCAAAGGTAAGGAAATTTTGTAGTGTTAATTCTCCGTTAAATGATTATCGTGTAGCTTCAACAATCCATTTTCCCCTACTCTACATCTACTTCCTGCCCTAAAAAACAATCTACCACATAGCGAATTGAACTAAAAGAATTGACCAACGATTTGCGGACTTCGGGTTCGGTCATCCATACAATTTGCTCAATACCTTCGTCGTGTTGGGGAGCTATTTTACTATCATCCACATTGCGCATTGAGTACCATTTGGTTCTTTTGAGAATACGTTGGTTGTTTTGATTGTAGGTATGCCACGTAGTACAAACTTTTTCTACAATTTCAGCCTTTACTCCTGTCTCTTCTTCTACCTCACGAAGAGCAGCTTTTTTTGACTTTTCACCGTCATCCAATTTCCCCTTGGGTAAGTCCCAAAAACCCCTGCGAAACATCATCAAAAATTGATTGTCTTTGGTCACAACTCCCCCTGATGCTTTCACAATAGTGTACATCTTTTTAAGGCGTTTTTCAACAGCATCTTTATCTTTAGGAACTAAGTAAACCGACTGTAAATCAGGCAACTCAAAATTATTCAAAAAATGAAACAATTTCTCTGCCGTAATAGGGGTCGCGTTCAGAATAAGCAAATGTCCGCGCAGATTTGCTACCTTAAGCATCTCCAAATGGGCATCAATTATCTTGTCGAAAGTGACACGATTGGGGAGTTTTTGAGCGGCTTTTTCGCTTAAAATTCGGATAGGACGGTCTTTGATAAAGATGATCATTCGTATAAGGAGAGTAAAACTTGACAAAATTAGCAAATGGGTTTGTTTTGGATAGCAAATAGTTTTGATAATTTTGCAATTGTATCAACCATCCCCCATACGTGGAACTACTTGTCATCGTTCTACTCGTTCTTATCAACGGAATTTTCTCCATGTCGGAAATCGCACTGGTTTCGGCGCGTAAGTCTAAATTAGAAACTGCCGCCCGAAATGGTGATCGTCAGGCGGAGCATGCGCTTGCCTTGGCCAACTCCCCTAATCGTTTTCTTTCTACTGTCCAAATCGGGATTACACTCATTGGTATCTTGAATGGGGTATTTAGTGGAGAAAGGATTACAACCGACTTTCAGTCTTACATCGAACAATTTGAGGTGTTCAAACCTTACGCCCATAGCATAGCGGTAGGAGGCGTAGTGCTTTTTATCACTTATTTGTCTTTGGTGCTGGGCGAATTGGTTCCAAAACGGATTGGCATGTCCAATCCCGAAGGTATTGCTAAGTTTATGGCTGCCCCTATGGGTTGGCTTTCTACTTTAACTTCGCCCTTTATTTGGCTTTTGGCCCAATCAAGTGATTTGATTATGAAATTGTTGCGAATTAAACCTCGCGATCAAGCCATCACAGAAGAAGAAATCAAGACAATCATTCAAGAAGGGACAACTGGAGGGGTCATTGACGAAATTGAACAGGAAATCGTAGAAAATGTATTTCACCTTGGCGATCGCAAGATTGTTTCATTGATGACCAATCGGCAGGAAGTTACGTGGCTAGATGCTGCTGACGAACCAGAAGTCAACCGGGCCAAAATAATGGAGTCTAAGCACTCTGTCTATCCGCTTTGCAATGATGGGATAGACAATATAGTTGGGTTGATATACGTCAAAGATTTGTTGGGAGAAGATTTGGAAGAGCAACTGGAGAAGTTAGAGTCGCTGGCGCGTGAGCCACTGTACATCCCAGAAAATAACAAAGCTTACCAGGCCTTAGAAAAATTTAAAGAACGTCGCGTTCATTTTGGAATCATTGTGGATGAATATGGAGCTATGCTGGGTATTGCCACCCTCAATGACATTATGGATGTGCTGGTGGGTGATTTGTCTGAAACCGATGAATTCAACTACGACATCGTCGAACGAGAAGATGGCAGCTTTTTAGTAGATGCTCAACTACCCTGGGAAGACTTCTTAGATCACTTTGATATTAAAGTAGAACATAAAAAAG
>JBDHXS010000198.1:0-10100 GCA_039810845.1 Runella sp.
ATAACTCCATCTGTGCGCCAACCCGTGCTTCTTTGATTACGGGGCAATATCCGCATAAAGCAGGCATAGGCTATTTCAACGTCAACTTAGGGCTTCCTGCGTATCAGGGTTGGCTCAATAAAGAATCATTAACCTTTGGCGAAGTACTCAAACAGGCAGGTTACAATACCTACCTCACTGGCAAATGGCACGTGGGTAATGATAGCCTGTATTGGCCCAATCAACGAGGCTTTGACCGTTTTTATGGTTTCATTGGTGGAGCGAGCAATTATTACGACATCGCTCCTTACCCCGACAAAGTACCGCCTGTTGAGTTGGTTGAAAATAACAAACGCATCCATCTTGAGCCGGGCAAATACCTGACCGATGAGATTGGAAATCACGCCATTCAGTACATCAACGAGTCGAAAGACAAGCCATTTTTTCTATACCTTCCGTTCAATGCGCCGCATTGGCCGTTGCAAGCCCCTGCCGAAGATATTGCTAAGTACAGAGGAAAATACGCGCTCGGTTGGGATTCGCTGCGAGTGCAGCGTCTGAGAAAACAGGTAGAATTGGGTATTGCCAACCGCCAACAAGCTATTGCCAAACGCGACCCCGAAGTAGTAGAATGGGAGAGCCTGACCTACGACGAAAAAGAACTTTGGCAACGTAAAATGGAGGTGTATGCCGCCATGGTGGACAGGGTTGACCAAACCATTGGTAAGATTTTGGACGAACTGAAAAAACTAAAAAAGGACGATAACACACTGATTTTCACCATCTCAGACAACGGGGCGCAGGGCGGACTGAACAAACTCGGGCAACGCCGTCAACAACGAAACTCTGGCCCTATCGGCTCGGCAGGTTCATACGGGTATCAAGAACAAAACTGGGCGTATGTATCAAATACTCCTTTTCGTAATTACAAAAACACCACGCACGAAGGAGGAATCAGTGCGCCTTTCATTGCGTGGTTTCCTAAGAAAATCAAAGCAGGAACCATTGCCAAAGGCACAGCTCACTTGATTGATTTGGCTCCTACTTTTTACGATCTGGCGGGCATTCAATATCCCGAAATCTACAATGGTGTAAAGACCAATCCCTTGGTAGGCGAAAGCCTAACACCATTGCTTTTCCAAAATCCTGAATGGACGCGTCAGCAGCCTATTTTCTGGGAACGAGCCGGCAACCGTGCCGTACGCAAAGGCAAGTGGAAGTTAGTTTCGCTTTATCCTGAAAAAAAATGGCAACTCTATGACATTGAAAAAGACAGAGGTGAAACAGCAGACATAGCTGCCGAAAATCCTGACATAGTCAAAGAACTCAACGCTGACTACGAAGCATGGGCCAAGCGCACCGATGTAGAGCCTTATGACAAACTCCGTCCTGCCAATCAAGGCTTCCCAGGTGGCGGTGGCAGTGCCAATAATCCTAACGTAAGCCCAAATCCAACCAATCGCCCAGCCCAAGTAGGTGGGGGAAGACAATAAACTATTGATAATAATGAAAAAAATCATTCTGTTCTTATTTTTCACAGCCCAATTAGGGCTGGGGTCGCATTCGACTGGGCGGCTATTTGCCCAAAAACCCAACATCATCCTTATCATGGTGGACGACATGGGGTATTCCGACCTCGGAGCGTATGGTTCTGAAATTCAGACACCTAACATTGACAAGCTGGCATACGGAGGTCTGCGATTGCGAGAGTTTTACAATAATTCTATCTGCGCCCCTACCCGTGCTTCTTTGATTACGGGACAGTACCCACACAAAGCAGGCATCGGGTATTTTGACGTGAACCTCGGTTTGCCGGCCTACCAAGGATTTTTGAACAAAGAATCGCTCACGTTTGGCGAAGTACTCAAACAAGCAGGCTACTCGACCTTACTTTCGGGAAAATGGCATGTGGGCAACGATAGCCTGTCATGGCCAAAACAGCGGGGCTTTGATCGATTCTATGGTGTGATTGGTGGCGGAGCTAATTATTTCAACGCCGACCCCTTACCGTTGGGAAGAAAATACCCAGTAGTGATTTTGGAGGATAACCAACGACAAAACCCCAAACCCAATAGTTATTATTTCACCGACGAAATCACCAGCCATGCAGTGCAGTTTTTGGAGGAACAAAGCAAAGAAAAAGACAAACCTTTTTTCCTCTACCTTGCTTACACCGCCCCGCATTGGCCACTGCAAGCATTACCCGAAGACATTGCCAAATACCGAGGCAAATACGATGCGGGCTGGGATGTGCTTCGCAAAGAACGTTTGGCTCGTCAGGTAAAACTCGGGATTATTACCCAACAACAGGCCGAAGTGGCTGCCGCTCGGGATGCTGATGTACCCGATTGGGATAACCTTACTTACGAAGAAAAACAACTTTGGAAAGCGAAAATGGAGGTATATGCTGCCGTTTTAGACCGCGCCGACCAAGGTATCGGTAAATTGTTGGATAAGCTGAATGAACTCAAAAAAGATGATAATACGCTGATTGTCTTTATTTCTGACAACGGCGCTCCTGCCGAAGATGTGGCGCATTTTGGCAATCGAGCAGGGAATAATAAAGGTCCTGTGGGGACGGCGGGCTCGTTTGAGTCACAGGGGAAAAACTGGTCTTATGTATCCAATACGCCTTTTCGTTCGTTCAAAACATTCGCTTACGAGGGCGGTATTAGTTCGCCGTTTATTGCGTGGTTTCCCCAGAAAATCAAAGCAGGGGCATTTGCCAAAGGTACAGCACACCTGATTGATTTAGCTCCTACTTTTTACGAATTGGCAGGCGCAACTTATCCCGAAAACTACAACGGTGTAAAAGTCAATGCCTTACCAGGCAAAAGCTTGACCAATTTGCTCTTCAATGGTCAAGAACTCAATCGGGAGCAGCCTAACGCGACTCGGCCTATTTTCTGGGAACGAGCAGGTAACCGTGCCGTACGCAAGGGCAAGTGGAAATTGGTTTCAATTTATCCCAGCTACCAATGGGAACTCTACGACATCGAAGCTGACCGTGGCGAAACCCAAAATGTAGCCAATCGAAATGCCTTGGTCGTGGACGAACTTTCAAAATTGTATTTCGAGTGGGCCAAGCAATATGGCGTAGTAGATTATGACAAAATCAAACCTCAAACCCCGCTCTTGCCCCAACGTGGACAACAACGAGCAGCCGCCAATTAAAATCACTTTTCTGAAATCAGCAATTCAACATTTAAAATCGAAAATAGTACAATTATGAAACGAATACCTTCTTTTTTCATTCTCTGGATGGGCATGACCATAGCGGCTATGGCCCAAGAAAAGCCTAAATTTACGTCTTTGGAAGCGTTTGCAACAAAGCTAAGCCAACAGACAAAACCGCAAATCATTGATGCCCGCAGTCCCGAAGAATTTGCACTTAATCACTTACATGAGGCGGTGAATTTTACCTTGCAAAGTCAAAACTACGAGGCGCTGGTCAAAAACTTGGATGCGTCAAAGCCTGTGTTTGTGTATTCTATTCAAAATGGTCGAAGTTCTGCTTTGTCTAAAGACTTGCGCAATCGTGGTTTTAAAGAAATTTATGAGTTAGAAAAAGGAATCGGCAATTGGGTAGGTAGTGGAAAACCTATCTTTACGACGGCCTCAAAAAGTACATCTGCGTCAGATTTCCACGAAACATTGTTGACCAATCATCTTGTTTTGGTGGACATTGGCTCTAAGTTTTGCAGTGCTTGTAAAAAAGTGAAACCCATTTTAGAAACACTTCGTCAAGAAAATAGCAATACCCTCAAAATTGTAGAATTAGAACTGGAAGAAAACCCTGAGTTGATAGCCTCGCTCAAAACAGTTACTGGGTTTCCGTATTTGATTTTGTATAAACAGGGTGAAATCGTTTGGAAAAAGGCGGGTATCAGTGAGTTAAAAAGTGAAATAGATGCCGCTTTGGCCAAAACCCAATAAAGTACTGATAAACGCAACGTTACATAAAAATGAGGGGCTGTCCCTTTTGAGACAGCCCCTAAATAGAGGATAGCAAAGGCTAATTAATCGTTGCACCAGCAAACAGACAATTCTCCGTTACGAGTTTTTTGAGCAGGTGCGCCAGCGATGATTGCTTTTGCATTTTCTTTAGAAAGACTAACGATTCTGTCAGTTTTGAGAGCAATTTTTGAAATATTCTTTTTCATGGACTTAGGTTGATTACAAAGTTTTTGTTTTTTACTTGGTTTTGTGTCGTTTGTTTTTAGTCGTTGCACCAGCAAATAGAGGCTCCACAAAAAGTCTTATCAGATACTTTTGGAGGACGGCCAGCAATGATTGCTTTTGCATTTTCTTTAGAAAGACTAACGATTCTGTCAGTTTTGAGGGCGATTTTTGAAATGTTCTTTTTCATGGACTTAGGTTGATTACAAAGTTTTTGGTTTTTACTTGGTTTTGTGTCGTTTGTATTTAGTCGTTGCACCAGCAAATGGAGGCTCCACAAAAAGTTTTATCAGATACTTTTGGAGGACGGCCAGCGATGATTGCTTTTGCATTTTCTTTAGAAAGGCTAACGATTCTGTCAGTTTTGAGGGCGATTTTTGAAATGTTCTTTTTCATGGACTTAGGTTGATTACAAAGTTTTTGTTTTTTACTTGTTTTGAGTTGTCACTTTGGCGACCTGTCGTGATTGACGATTCAAAGATGCAGGATGACCACCCCCATTTGAAAACTAACTTCATTCAGGTGTTGATAATACCTATTGAGCCGTAGAAAGTAGCTGTTGAACCGAAAAAGAGAAAATGCAGTGACCTCGAAATTGTTAACTTTACATTTCAAAAAACAATCTATTTTAATATGTACTTAAAAAGGCTTCTTCAAACGTTGCGCGTAGGAGTAATTCTTATCCCGCTATGTAGCTTTCTAGTCTTTTCGGATGAATACGGCACCTGGTATCAGCGCCGTATCGAAAGCCTTAAAAATGAGGATGGTTGGCTCAATTTGGCGGGCTTATTTTGGCTAAAAGAAGGAGAAAATACTTTTGGAAGTGATGCAATAAATGACGTTGTGTTTCCTGCTCAAGCGCCCAAACAATTGGGTGTATTGATTCTCAAAGACGGAAAAGTAACCCTAAAAACAAAACAAGGTATTGATATTCAACTTCTTAATACAACTACATCCTCTGAGTTTGTCTTTGAGGATGGAAAAACAACTACCATGCAATTTGGCTCACTGAGGTGGTTTATCATCAAACGGGGGCCTAAATATGGGGTTCGTCTGCGTGATTTAAAACATCCTGCTGTGGCAAATTTTAAGGGAGTTGAGCGTTTTTCGATAAAAAACAACTGGAAAATAACTGCCACTTTTGAGAAACCTACCACACCACGTACAATTGCCATTACCGATGTGATTGGCTTAGTGAGCCAACAACCACTGTTAGGACATGTAGCCTTTACGGTGGCTGGAAAAACCTACCGATTGGCCGCTACCGACGGGGGAGACGGGAAATTATTTATCATTTTTAAAGATCAGACCACAGGCCATGAAACCTATGGCGCGGGGCGTTTTCTTTATACCGATAATCCTACTGAAACGGGGAAAGTTGTTTTAGATTTTAACAAGGCCATCAATCCACCTTGTGCCTTTAGCCCTTATGCCACTTGTCCACTGCCCCCCGCAGAGAATACATTACCTATTCGAGTAGAAGCGGGAGAGAAAGATGCCAAAATGCACTAATGAAATAAGAAAAGAAAGTTTTTTGAAATTGTAAAAAAAAGCCTACCTTTGCGGCCTCATTTTCAATGAGTTCAAAATCATAAACGTTTAACAATTCTCAGTATGTTTACAAAACAGTATGAGATGGTGTTCATTATGACTCCCGTTTTATCTGATCAACAGATGAAGGACACCGTCGAGAAGTTCCGCAAAATCCTTACCGACAACGGTGCGGAACTGGTACACGAAGACAATTGGGGCCTCAAAAAATTGGCTTACCCGATTCAGAACAAGAATACAGGCTTTTATCACCTCATTGAGTTCAAGTCTGAGCCTACACTCATCCAAACAATTGAGACGGAATTCCGTCGCGATGAGCGCATTATGCGTTATTTGACAGTGGCAATGGACAAACACCACGTAGCGTATGCCGAACGCAGACGCAGTGGATTAGTTGGAAAAAAACAAACTGAAAACAACTAAGGAGGGCTAAGACGATGACACTTGTAAACGAACCAATCGAGCGTAACCAAAACCGCAAAAAGTACTGCCGCTTTAAGAAAGCTGGTATTAAATTTATTGACTATAAAGATCCTAATTTCTTGTTGAAATTGGTCAATGAGCAGGGTAGAATTTTACCTCGCCGCCTCACTGGTACCTCTTTGAAGTACCAACGCAAAGTGTCGCAAGCTATTAAGCGTGCGCGCCACTTGGGTTTATTACCGTATGTAGCTGATCAATTAAAGTAAAAACGGAAGGAGAAAACTGACGATGCAAGTTATATTAAGAACTGATATTGCCGGACTTGGTTATAAGAACGACGTCGTGGACGTGAAAGCTGGCTATGGTCGTAACTATCTCATTCCGCAAGGATTTGCGGTAATGGCGACCGATTCAAATAAAAAACAATTGGCCGAAAACTTGAAGCAAGCTGCTCACAAGGCCGAAAAACTCAAAAAAGACGCTGAAGATTTGGCAGCAGCTATTGGCGACATCACGCTCGATATTGCAGCTAAGGTAGGCGACAGTGGCAAAATCTTTGGCCGTGTGACGAGTATCCAAATTTCGGATGCACTCAAAGCCAAAGGATTTGACGTAGATCGTAAGAAAATTACGATTGAAGACGTGAAAGTAGTAGGGGTTTACAAAGCGCTCCTCGATCTTCACAAAGAAGTAAAACATGCCGTAAATGTAAGCGTAGCAGGCGAAGCCTAAGTACGTCAATAAGATAGGTATAACAAAGGGCGCGTTGCAAAACGTGCCCTTTGTTGTTATTTGAGGATGTCCTATAAAATTTTTAATTTGCTTAAAATTGGTTAGTTATCCATTCCTCAAATTTTGTACAAAAATGAAATTACCTGTTCTTCAAACGACTATTTTATTGCCAATCCTGTTGCTGATAGGATTGGGGGCTTGCGAGCCTTCCAATATCAAAACCAATGGTTATGTAAAAATCAGTGCCGATGTAAACAAAGACAAGAAATTATACCTGACCAGTAGCAGCGTGGAGTCTTTCAGAGGCATTGTATTGTGGAAAGAAGACAAGACGGGCAATTGTCAAATACCTACAATCGACATGCAATTCTCTGTAAAACCCTCCAAAGGTGATTTCAATCAAGAATTTGTAGAAATAAAATGTATGATTCCTTTCCAGAAAGGGACTTATCCATTGGTGAATTTTTCAAAAAATAGCGGTTGTACAGACGATGATGTTCCGATTTCTTTTACTCTTGTAGAGGGAGGTGATATAGGCATTACTTTCAGTTTAGACAGCACCCAGAAGTATTTTATGGAAGTGATGGAAGTAGATAGCAAAAGAAAGAAGGTAGAAGCACGTTTCTCTGCAAAATTTATATCTAATCGTCGCTTGTCTATTATACACTTAGAGAACGCTAAACTGGAAGCTATTTCGGCAGAACCTTAGGTGCTAAAACCCTTGTAGCGCATTTATAAAATTGCCTGATTCAAAGCGAGCAAAAAACACTTTAATACTTTTGCTCAATTACTTAAAAAGAGCCACCCAACGGAAAGGGCGGCTCTAATTTTATGCTGTTTGTTCTGGCTTTTTTCCTTGCAGGTTGTCCAGCAATTCCTGTAGCATTTTTTCGGCTTCGGGCGTGTATTTTTTAAGTGCCTCAGAACCTTGGTTTTTTAACTGCTCAAAATATTCGGGCATCTTATCAAGTGCTCCTTCTGCTTCTGTTTTGAGGTCGTTGGCTTTAGATTTAAGGTCTTCAAGTGTTTTTTCCCCTTCCTCAGTTTGTAAATATTTGTGTAAAGCCACTCCTGCGGCAGCGCCCAAGATAAAGGTGGCTAAGTGTTTGGCATTGACCATGATGTTGTATTGTTTTTGTTTAAATGATGAGACAAAACAACAGCTAAAAAGTCACTTAAAAAATGACTTTTACACCAACGGACGGCTTTTTATTTAGACATAAGCAAACTCAACACTAACTTTGTGTGTTTACTCCTGTACATGACAGATGAAAGTGAGGGATTTGTTAATGATACCTTTGAATGCCCACTGCCAATCACTAACCACTAAAAAAGTGCTTGATATTCAAAAAATCCGCCAAGATTTTCCAATTTTGAACGAAGTAGTCAATGGAAAACCCCTGATTTACTTTGATAACGCGGCTACCACCCAAAAACCCTTGCCCGTACTGGAAGCATTGGCCAATTATTACGGACACTACAACGCCAATATTCACCGTGGTATTCACTTTTTGGCCGAAAAAGCAACCTCAGCCTTTGAAGCCACCCGCCATAAAATCAAGGCTTTCTTAAACGCTCCACGGGTAGAAGAAATCGTTTTTACGTATGGTACCACCGACGGAATTAATTTGGTGGCTCAAACCTACGGGCGTAAGTTTTTGAAAGCGGGCGATGAAATTATTATTAGTACGTTGGAACATCATTCCAATATCGTGCCCTGGCAAATGCTCTGCGAGGAGAAAGGATGCGTCTTACGCGTGATTCCTATCAATGATGCAGGTGAATTGCTCATGGACGAGTACGAAAAAATGCTCTCCGAAAAAACCAAGTTGGTGTCGGTTGTCCATGTTTCTAATGCCTTGGGGACGATTAACCCCGTCAAAGAAATCATTGAGAAAGCCCATGAAGTAGGGGCTAAAGTACTCATTGATGGGGCACAAGCAACGTCTCACATTGACATTGATGTACAAGCACTCGACTGTGATTTCTACGTTTTTTCTTTACACAAACTCTACGGCCCAACAGGTATGGGTGTACTGTACGGAAAAACGGCATTGCTCGAAGCCATGCCGCCGTATCGGGGTGGGGGTGAGATGATCAAAGAAGTGACTTTTGAAAAAACAACTTACAACGATATTCCCTATAAATTTGAGGCAGGAACGCCTAATATTGCCGATGTAGTAGCTACCAAAACTGCCATTGAGTATGTAGAAATACTGGGCAAAAAAAAGGTGGCCGACTATGAACATGAGTTGCTATTGTACGGAACAGAAGCCCTCAAAACCATCGAAGGCTTGCGTATTATTGGTACGGCCAAAGAAAAGGTGAGCGTATTGTCGTTTGTAATGGAAGGGATTCACTCCCAAGACATTGGCGTGATTTTAGATCAACAAGGAATTGCGGTAAGGACGGGGCATCATTGTACCCAGCCTTTGATGAAGCGATTGGGCTTGGCAGGAACTTCCAGAGCGTCTTTTGCGGTTTATAACACCAAAGAAGAAATTGATAAATTGGTGACAGGTTTGCATAGAGTTAAAAAAATGTTGAGCTAAATCATAAGTGTAATGTTATCAACAACAATCAGAACAGAAAGTGTCATTGAATCTCTACGGGATTTGCCCGAAAGAGTGAGTGTCGATGAAATTATTGAGCGCATCATTGTAATTGCCAAACTGGATGATGCCTTGGAACAAGCTGAGTTAGGTAAGGTATCTTCGCATGACTCAGTAATGAAACAAGCAAAAGAATGGATAAAACGATAATCTGGTCTGACCCTGCCAAAGAGGATTTTCGAGATGTCGTTTTTTACTTAATGCGTGATTCAGACGTTTTAGCAGAAAATTGGATAGAAGAATTAGATCATGCATTGCATCTTTTGGGTAGGTTTCCTGAAATGGGGAAGATGAACATGGAGAAAGAAGTTCATTTTATCAGAGAAATATTTGTTGGAAAATACCGAGTAGTTTACAGTTACTTAAATGATATAATCACCGTATTAATGATACGGCATCAATCCAGACCTTTAGATAAAATATAATGACAATCAACGAAAAGCAAGACGAACTAATTGAAGATTTTGACCTCTTCGATGACCAGTTAGACAAAACCCAGTATATCATTGACTTGGGAAAAAAACTTGCTCCTATTGCCGACGAATACAAAACCGACAAGAATCTTATTCAAGGTTGTCAGTCGAAAGTGTGGCTTCATGCCGAAATGGATGGGGACGTAGTGCA
>JBDHXS010000199.1:0-10094 GCA_039810845.1 Runella sp.
TTCGCCTATGGCGCTGGCTTCGGCTTCGCTGGATCAGTCTGGGGTTTTGTTCCTGGCATGGCTTATGGTTTCGGGCTTGGCTTCGGCCACAAAAAAACTTCTGCCTAATTTATTTTTTGAGAATTTGATTTGGGCAGTTATTCCTGTCATGCTACCCTCTACGTCAAGACCTGCATTTGAAATATAAAAAACGACTCGTGCAGAATCAATCTTCCACGAATCTTGACCAAAAACCCAATTTGATGAAAGGGCAAAAAGTACTATGTAGCCGATTATTAATTTTAATTTCATCTTTTAAAGCGTTTTAAGAAATGCTATCAATGCTGTTTTTTCCTCTTTTGTGATATCCATTCCAAATTCATGTCCTTTTATTGCCATTGTTTTGGCGAAGGCTGGTTTAAATCCAGTAGGAACATAATCATGGTCAAGTCTTCGTTTATCGAGCCAATCTTCCAAAGTCGCTACATTGCCACTATGCCCAAATGGGCCACGATACCATATACCTAATAGTGAAGGAACTTTGTAATATCCTGTACCACGCCTTGTATATAAGGCTAATTCAGGATTGGTTTCGACTGAAACATCAAAAATGTCGTATGATTTATAATGACTTGCAGGGGGGGTAAAACCATCAACGGGTGTTAATTTATTGTTTGTATAAAGTGGTGGTGTGTGGCAGGTAACACATCCTTCTCGTTTAAAAACCAACTCGCCTTTTTTAACCAAATCTGGCGGAAATGAATTTGGGTTTTTAGGCGCTTTTAATGAATACAAATATTTTCCTAAAGCAAATAATTGCATTTCAGAATAGCGGTCACTGCATCCTAAAAACGGTGCCTTGCCCACTTCGGGTAAGGTCTTGAAATCAGTAGCGGCGGGTATATAACCATTATAACTATTGAGCATATCCAATAATTGATTAAATGCGGCATAACGCATCATATCACCAACATTGCGGTGCATCATCAATCCCGTATAATCAAGATATTTCCTGTCTTTGATACCGATTAAGTCAGGAATATTTGTTGGCTGATTATAATTTGAACCATGCCTTATCATTACACCAGGTGGGATTGCTTTTAAGTAAGCGATAATTCTGGCTGCACTAATGGTATCAAGTTCAGTTTGAGAAGAATGACTAACCCAAGGTGCTTTTTGCAACATATTCCTACCAGCTCTCATTCCTTCATCAAATTCTTTCAATTTTTCCTTAGGCAATGATTTTAGTGCGTTTTCAGCATCAAATCCATCTATTTTATCCAAAGGGAAATTTCCTTGTGCCCCCTTTATAGTTGTACCATCTGGCATTACCCGAGTGTGACACATGGCACATGAAAAAACGCCAACCTTAATTTTTGATTTTTCATCAATCACGTAGGAATAATACGGAAATGTTTTTTTAGAAATAGGAATTTCGGCATTTTTGATAGATGATTTAAGCTCCGTTAGAAAATTATCTGAATAGTCAAACGTGGCTAATGGTGCACTAAAGACTTCTTCACCTAATCGAATTAGGTCTTGTTCCGTTTTGGGTTCGTTTTGAAATAGGTCAACAGGGTCAAGCGATTTTAGCGAATCTATATATTTTCGATTTGCCTCTATATCATCTGTTAAAAGTATGGGGTAGCTTTTAAAAATTTTTCTCTCAGGAAGTTTGTAATAATACTCCTCTGAAATGGGTGTTACTGATACGCTCGCATCTGCTGTGGGCAGCATAAACTTGGTAATTTCAGCCATATCCCAAGTTTTCGGAATATCAAAAGAGGCTGATTTCAGTTGAAATCCAATGCTAAAAGTAGTACTTACAGCAATAACTGATAAGGCCGTACTTCTTAAAAATATTCTTCTTTTCATTGTTGTAGAAGGGGTTTATTCTTAAAAATTGAGCAATTACTTCAAAGCCTCCCACTCCTCTCGTGTAGCTTTGGCTTTCTGGTATTCCATCAAACAAAGCCACTTGTCGCCTTGCTTTACCAGCAATGCTTCCAAATGAGTGTAGCCCTCCGAAATGAGCTTACCTGTACTGTCGTGGGAAGTAAAATAAAAGATGCCCGTTTCGTGTGCGGTGGTTGCATCACCTATTCGTTGGGAAAAGCGAAACTGCACGTTATCCATCTGCTTGCCTTGTTTGGTATCAAGAAAACCTTGTTTCCAGCGAGCGAGTGCGGCGGTCATCGGATAGGATTGCTTATTTTTTCCTGAGGTAGTCACTAAGACGGCATTTGGATGGCAAGTAGCTTTGTAGCCCTCAAAATCACCTTCTTTTACCGTTCGGGATATTTCCTTCCAATAGCTCTTGTCTATTTCGACTATACGAAGTTGGTCTGCTGCCGATTGGGCTATGGCCTCTGTGTTTGTTAAAAACGCAAGAAGCAGGCTTGTGAGAAAAAGGATATTTTTTTTCATTGTTGAAATTAGTTTTTGATTGAAAAACAGAGGAAATAAGGAGTGTAGCGACATTCCGAACCTTTTCGGGGTTGAGGGTTCGAAACGCTTATTTTTTCCCTACTTCCAGTTCTGTCAATTTTTTTCTTGACCCTTCATTTTCCTTTAACGCCAAGGCTTTTTTGAATTGAATAATCGCATTGGCTTTATCGCCAATAGCTACAAAATAATCGCCATAAGAGTCATACACATTGAAGCTTTCGGGATAATTGTTTACATTGAGTTTGAAAAGGCTTGCGGCTGTTTTATACATCTTCCTCCCCAGAAAATCATAGCCTATGTAATTGATTTCTGCTTCGTCGGGCTTGATTTGGTAGCCCATTTTTTGAGATAAATTGGCAAAATGGTTTCGATATTTAGTAGCGAGCGTACCCGTAGAATCCGTAAAGTCCTTCATATCAAGCTTTAAAGGAAAAAAATCGAAGAAAAAGCGTAACGCATCGTATTCGGTAATGAATGGTACAGAGCCGTGCGTATCGTTAGGATAGTATTTACCTCGATACTTCAAGCCATTTTGCTTGTTCTTTTCAAAAGCGGCTTGCAATTTCAAAATGGAACGGATATGTCTTGAATCGGCAGAAGTATCTTTTTGTACTTTTTTTATGTCCATTCCTTCCTCCATAGTATTGGCAATGCCCAGATAGAAGGATTTTCCCTCAAACTTCCTTTCTGCCAGTGCCTTCTGCGTTTGTTTCAATAGCTTTTGCTTGTCCCACCACATACTTGGGTCAATGCAGATGTAGGCATTGAACAAGTCGGTGTGATGAACAAAAGTTTGCATTACGGCCAAGCCGCCAAAAGAATGCCCGATGAACATTTTATAAGGTGCGGTCGGGTATTTTGCTTCGATATGTGGCATCAATTCTTTCTCGACAAAGGCAATGAAGTTTTCGCCCCCGCCCGATGTTTTTGAGGAAGTGCTGTCCATAAAAGGCAGGTCTGCATCCATGTGCGTAGGCGTGAGGTCTCTGGTTCGGTCGGTGTTTGGAATGGCCACTACAATCATTTTAGGGCAATTATTGTTGCCGCCAGTACTCAATTGTTGAATCATGCCTACTACTGATGAAAAATGTCCATTCCCGTCCAATACATACACTACAGGATAACGCTCTTTGCTGTTGGCGGATTCGTCAGGCACATGCACCCATACTTTTCTGTTTTCGCCCAATATTTTGGATTGGATACTGTCTATTTTGCCGATGACAATGTTTTGGTTTTCTACTTTTCCCTGGGCAAAAGCAAGGTTTGCCAAAAGGCAAAAAGCGAGAAATAGAAGCGTTTTTTTCATGTTAAAAATTGATTTTTTGGTTGAAAAATAGCGAAAATACCATGGGCGCATTTCACTATTTCTTATTCCCCTCCGCATAATCAAACACCAAATTGCAAAAGGTAATCACGCCTAATTTAAAGGCAGTATCATCAATCATAAATTGGGGTGTATGATGTGGCCCCGCTGTTTTGGGATCTTTGCCTTTGGGCATACCGCCCAAGCGAAAAAATAAGCCGGGTACTTTTTGGGCATAAAACGAAAAATCTTCTGAGCCTGTAACCGATGGAATTAAAAGTACATTCTCTATCCCTGCCGATTTTTGTAAGGAAGCTAACATAGATTTTGTAAGTGCAACATCGTTAAAGGTAACAGGGTAACGAATCGTGTAAGGTAGTTCTACCACTGCCGTTGCTCCTGCTGCTTCGGCAGTTTTCTCTGCTACTTGCCTAACACGGTTAAAAATCAATTCTTCGTCTTCGTTACTCAAAGTTCTGACCGTACCCAACATTTCTACTTGTTCTGGAATAATATTCCCCCTATTTCCCCCATTGATAGCTCCAATTGTAACTACTGCAGCATTGTCGGTAAGTTTTATGTTTCGGCTTACAATCTGTTGAAGACTGACCACGATTTGAGAAGCTACAAGAATTGGGTCAACAGAAAGCCATGGATAAGCCCCATGACTGGGTTTACCTTTTACTGTAATTTTAAAATCAGAGGCTCCTGCCATAAATCCAGCGGGACGATAAGAAAGGCTGCCGACTTCCAATTGGGAATTTATATGCAAGCCAAAAATTGCCTCTACTTTTGGGTTTTCCAGTACACCTTCTTTCACCATCAAATAGGCCCCGCCTTCTTCACCGTTTGGTGCACCTTCTTCTGCTGGCTGAAAAATAAATTTGACCGTGCCTTTCAAGTCTTTTTTCATGCTTGCCAATACTTCGGCAACACCCATCAATATCGCCACGTGGGCATCATGTCCGCAGGCGTGCATCACGCTGGTTTCTTTTCCGTTGTACATTGTTTTTGCTTTGGAAGCAAAGGGCAACCCATTTTTTTCTTCTACGGGCAAGGCATCCATATCCGCTCTCAGTGCAATCACAGGGCCTGGTTTATCGCCTTTTAAAAGACCGACTACGCCCGTAACACCTACTTTTGTTTTTACTTCTATACCCAGTGATTGTAAATGCTTTGCAATGAGTTCGGCAGTACGAATCTCTCGGTTTCCCAATTCGGGATTTTGGTGAATATCGTGTCGCCAAGCAATGACTTTTTGCTCAACTTTGTCGGCACTTTTGGCAATGAGTTCGCCATAATTGCTTGACTGTGCCGATGCAAAAAAGACATTGAGCAATGCCATGATTACGAAAGTTGCTTTTTTGATTTTCATTTTAAAAGTTAATTTTTTGATTGAGTTTAGCAAATGCAAATCCCTTAGATTTCAGTTTTTTTAATTTAGCAAAAGAACTTAAAAATTATCTCCAAATACCCGTTGATTTGGTATCTCGCAATGACATAAAACCTGATTATTTTGCCGAGATTGAACCTGATTGAATGTATTTCTAAGCCTAACCCCCAAGTTACTGATAGCCGATATGCTTCTGAAATAGCTTGGCATGGGGGCATAATTTTTCGCAATTTACAAGAAATAGAAAATCACCTTTCAACCTTTGATACTCACCGCTTCATCGGCTGCACTTTCCAATAGGTCAAACTCCGCCATAGCCATTCAAGCGGGCCAAAACGAAAATATTTGAGCCATATCGGACTGATAATCAACTGAAAAATCCAGATGCTAATGACGATATAATACAACTCATATCGTTGCAATTTGCCGTACATCGAAAAGCCATAACCCAAGAAAATGAAATTGCAAATAATTGAATGGGTGATATAATTGGTAAAAGCCATTTGCCCCACTGCCGCCAACGCTTTTTGTAGAAATGGCAAGAAGCCTGATTTGACAAAGAGCATGATGAGGGCGATATGCCCACAGGTAGTGGGGATTCTGCCCGAGTGATAGGTCATATAGTTTTGGTAATAAGAGACAATAGAGAAATTGGAGGACACAATGTGGGCAGTTTCAAAGTAGTTGATAGTAATGCCAATGCCGTAACCCATCAGTGCCATCAACCCGTAAAACCGATTCGATTTGGCAGCTTTCAGAATTCCCATTTTGAAAAATGCCATGCCCCACAGCATCATCGCCAACGTATCCCAAAAATTGATAAAGTACAGAAAAGCCGTTTCCATGTATTGATTCACTGGCAATTTGTGCATTACGATGCTCCAATACCCTTTGCTTCGGGCAGTCATTTCTTCTTTCACTTGTGCAGAAGTTACCTTTTCTTCTTTTACGATTGTATTCCATTTTTCAATGGCGGTAGAATCTCCTTTAACGAGCCTTTGCCTACTCATTTTTTTCAAATTGACAATTGTCGATTTCTCAAAGGCATCTTTTATTTTGAAGTAATCTTTTATGCTAAAAGCGGTTGCTATCAGTAAGATAACAGCCGCCACCATGATGAGAGGTTTGGGCGCAAGGTACCTAAAACTAAACGCAAACATGCCCACAATGCCATAAGTATAGAGTATTTCTCCATCCCACAACAACAAATAGCAATGGATAACCCCAAAAAGTATCATCCACAGCAAGCGACGAAAAAACAGGTCGGTTACAGCTGTGCCTTCATTATTGGCTGACTTACGAGTGGTAAAAAGGAGAATACCTGCGCCAAATAGCATGGAAAACATCCCCCGCATGGTACCTTCAAAAAACAGGTTATTCATCCACCAAACAGTAAGATTCCAGCCTGTGGCACCACCGTTGTTAGTCGGGTCAAAATAGGCTTTGTATAAGCCAAAACCGATAATATTCATCAATAAAATACCGAAAAGTGAAATTCCCCTGATGGTGTCCATAGCGGAAATCCGCTCGGAGTTAGAGGTGGGTTGTATAGTTTCTTGGGTTAGCATAAGGGTGAAGGGTTTTCTATGAGATCAATGCTTTATTTTTTAATGGCTGCACAGGAAAGTGAGTTTCCGATGGGGTTGTGAAGATTTAATTGAGAAATAGAGTTTAGGTTTGAAAAAGTACATAATTTTTTGATAATCAAAAAATTAAAAAAATCCTCTGCAAGAGACAAGCTCTTACAAGAGACATAAATCGGGGTTACGTTAAGGCGTTTTGCTTATCGGTTATTCGTACAATTCAAACATTGCTTCAATTTCTACGGGAATGTTATCAGGTAATGTAAACGGTTCAAGTTGTTGTAGTAAGCATTGCGATTTCGGAGAAATTAAATTCGGCAATGAAGATAAGTGCTTATGCAAAGTTAATAGTTAACGGTTATTCGTTAATAGTATTGATTATCAGATGTTTATTTCTGTAATTGATCCAGTTTAATTCTGCTTAGTTACTTAAAAATCATAGATTTGGATGAAATAGCCCCCCTCATTACCGAACTCCCCACCGATACCGCTTGGCTGAGTACAAAAATGATTGATTGCAGGTACTGCAATTACTTGGTTTTCAACACTGTAAAAACATAATTTACAACTTCACTCACAAATCTATTTTTCTAAAAATATCTTTTCAGGTATCTTTGTGTGGATATTTTACCCATTCTGCCTGTTTAATTAATCAGGAAATGGTGTCTTCCTAATCGAACCGCCCTAAAAAGCTGATGACGCCTGTTTGGAAGAAATTTCATTTCAATCAGGATACGTTATGCTAAAAATTGATAACTTCGGTCAGTTCTTCAAATATCTCTGCCAAAAACACCCTGCTATCCTATACATCATACGGTGGTTTTTGCTTAGCTTAGTAGTCGGAATTTTGGTGGGTTCGGCTTCGGCTGGCTTTTTGATTTCGCTTGATTGGGTTACAAATTTTAGAGAGAATCATTTATGGTTGATAGCTTTATTACCTATTGGTGGTTTCTTAATAAGCTTGTTGTATTATTATTTTGGGAAAGATGTTGAGGCGGGCAACAACCTTCTGATTGAGACCATACACCATCCAAACACTACCATTATTCCGCTGCGGATGGCCATTTTTGTCTATATTGGCACTATCACTACTCACTTTTTTGGTGGCTCGGCAGGTCGTGAAGGTACAGCTCTACAAATGGCAGGTGGAATAGTTGACCAACTCAGCAAATACCTCAAACTAAATGAAAATGACCGTAAAATCCTTATTATTGCAGCCATTTCAGCAGGTTTTGGTTCTGTATTCGGTACGCCACTTGCAGGGGCAATCTTCGGATTAGAGTTTTTTCTGATAGGTCGAATCCGCTATGATGCCATTTTTCCCGCTTTTGCGGCAGGTATTCTCGCTGATTTAGTAACCAAACTTTGGCAAGCAAAACATACGCATTATCATATTGACATAGTTCCCGAATTATCCCTCTCAAGCATCATTTATGCTATTTTGGCGGGTATTGCCTTTGGCATTTGTGCTGCCGCATTTAGCAAGACCATCCATTATATAAGCTCCTTATTCAAGAAAAATATTTCGTTTCCGCCCCTAAGACCCGTAGTTGGAGGAACTATCGTAGCTCTGATTGTTTATTTGTTAGGCACTTCAAAATACATTGGTTTGGGTATTCCTACCATAGTAGCTTCTTTTGAAAACCAACTCCCCCCTTATGATTTTTTACTGAAAATGGCTTTAACCATTCTTACGCTTGCGGCAGGATTCAAAGGTGGAGAAGTAACTCCCTTATTTTTTATAGGGGCAACATTAGGTAATGCTCTGGCATATTTTATTCCTTTGCCAACTCCGCTTTTAGCAGGCATGGGGTTTGTAGCCGTCTTTGCTGGCGCAACCAATACGCCTCTTGCATGCACAATAATGGCTATTGAGCTTTTCGGAAATGGTTGTGGGGTTTTTGTGGCAATTGCTTGTGTCACTTCCTACTTATTTTCTGGCCATAACAGTATTTACCAAAAACAGGTGATTGGGCAACCTAAGCACTCCCATCTCAGCCAACATAAAGGTAAAACCATGGGTGATATTCAACATAAATAAGATGGTAAGTGCTAAAAAACATCTCTCTAAAGTCATAAAATATCTTTATATTCTTCATAAAGATGAGAGGCTACAATGAATTCAACAATCACAAAGAGAAATTATTTGTAAATACCAGCTGATGAGCGTGTTATATCGATTAGCATCCACAATCTACTATCAAATTTATCTACGTAGAGTTCACTTATTATAAAATGGCCTGCAAATAATTGTTTGTAGCAAGACTTAAGTGCTTATGCACAACGGTTAATCGTTAATAGTGCTGATATTCAGCGCCATTAACGATTAACTGCTCACTTATTATTCAAACCTATTCATCAAATTCATCGCTTGGCGTAAGTGCGTTTTGCTGTGTCCTACTACAAAATGATCAAGGAATGAGCCTAATTCCATTGCGCCAAATTTTGGTAATTTATGCTGAATGATTTTCGCTAAATCAGCATCGGTAAGTCCTTCTAACCATTGCAGGCAACTATCAATTGCTGCGTTTAAGTTCGTTTTTAGTTGTTCGGCAGCATCTTGACCATGTTCGGCTATTTTGGCCAATCTTCTGGCTTGGGTTTTATGACGACCTACTTTTTCCTCAGGATTGTTTAGTGCTGTGATACTTTCATTTTGGAAGAAATCAATGGCATCGGTAATATGAGCAATTGCCTCGGCTATTGTCCATGAGTCGGCATAAGGTCTGGTATGCAAAATTTCATCAGAAGCTTTATCCAAAAGAGCATTGTAGGCCAGCTTATCTTCTGCCAACGAAACTTTCATAGCGGCTATATCTGGGTATTTTTCTTTCGATTTTGAGAGTAACTTAAACGTGTTTCGGAGTACGCCAATATTGGTAATTTCTACTTCTACGGTATCTCCGTGTTGAATCCAAACGGGTGGGGTGCGTGCCGCCCCAACTCCACCAGGTGTGCCTGTCATTATCACATCACCAGGCTCTAACGTCATGTATTCTGAAATCTGCGATACCAAGGTCGAAACATCAAAAACCATGTCAGCCAATGGCGTTTGCTGCATAATTTGACCATTCAGACGTAATGTCATCTGCTCTTTATCCACGTCTTTCAGTTCGTCGGTTGTCACCATTACAGGGCCTATTGGACCTGATTTATCAAACGATTTTCCTTGCAAAAACTGAATTGTTCTTCGCTGATAATCACGCACACTGAGGTCGTTGCCTATGGTGTAACCCGCTACATAGTTGAGGGCATTTTCTAAAGAAACCGCCTTTGCTTGTTTTCCAACCACAACGGTCAGTTCTGCCTCATAATCAAACTCTTTAGACACTTCTGGAATCGGAATCACCTCTTTGTGTGCGGCCAATACATTGTGATATCTCTTACA
>JBDHXS010000200.1:0-9956 GCA_039810845.1 Runella sp.
GCAGCAGCTTTAAGATTCCGCTTGAAATATCCTTTTGAGCAATAAGTGGTCAAATTACTACCTGTTTTAAGCCATGTAGCCAATTTTTCAAAGATTTCTTGGGTCCAAAGCTCAGGTTGAGCTGAAGGGGCAAAAGCATCATAATAAATCGCGTCAAAACGAGTTGGTGTAGCAAAATCTTGCAAGGTAGAAAGCTGCTTTTCAATCGTAAAATAGGGCGAAAGATGAATTGGCTCTCCCCACGGAACATGATGAAGCGTTGATAGTTGGTCTGTTTGAAAAAGAACATCGTAATTAAGTTGGAGACCTTCTTCTTCAGTGATTGGATATGCCTCAACCGCCACATAATAAATCGGCACTTGCATTTTTTCAGCTTCACGCCATGTCAGAAGTGCATTCAGTCCTGTTCCAAAGCCCATTTCAAAAATAGCGAGTGCATCAATGTTTCCGTTTGACAAGTAACCATTGATTGCTTCTCTTAAACCCAAATTTATAAAAATATGGTTCGATTCTTCCAGAGCCCCGTGAATAGAATGATAATACGCATTGAGGGCTTCGTTAAATAACGTATGAGAACCGTCGGCAGTAAGAAAAAATCGGGTATTCATTTTAAAAAATGGCGACTAAACTATTTTTCGAAATGCAGCAATTCCTCCTGTCAAGTTTTTTAAGTTGCTAAAATTATATTTTTCACGCAATTGCTGTATCGCTTTTTGGCTGCGCATCCCACCTTGGCAGTGAACTATCACCATTTTTTCTCGGCTAATTTTATCCACAAAATCCTCCAAATGAGATAGTGGCATCAATTCTCCTCCCAAATTATCCAAAGTGTATTCGTGAGGTTCACGAACATCAATAAGTTGAAAATCGCCCCCTGATTTTAACAACTCACCCAACTCCTCTGAAGAAATCTCGTTATTGGATTCAGGTAATTTCATTCCACAAAATACGTCATAATCAATCAACTCTACAATTTTTGGCCGCTCAGGCATCCTTGGAATACGAATAATACGCGTAGTGAGCGTAAGTGAATCCATGACAAACAACTTTCCTATCAAAGGCTCTCCAATACCTGCTAACAATTTGATGGCTTCATTGGCTTGTAAACTACCAATAATACCAGGTAGTACTCCCAAAACACCCGCTTCGGCACAGTTTGGAGCCAATTCGATAGGTGGAGGTGTAGGAAACAAATCCCGATAATTTGGGCCATTTTGGTAATTAAAAATAGCGACTTGTCCTTCAAAACGGTAAATTGCTCCATACACCAAGGGTTTGTTCAGCAAAACGCAGGCATCATTGACCAAATAACGCGTTGGAAAATTATCGGAACCATCAATCACTAAATCATAATTCACCAAAATATTCAGGGCATTTTGCGACGTAAGTTGCTCAAAATGACCTTCAATCTGAATATGAGGATTAAGCGACTGAAGACGTTTGGCAGTTTCTTCCACCTTTGGTTTTCCGACCGACTCTGTGCCATATAACACCTGCCGTTGAAGGTTGCTTTCGTCCACACGGTCGCCATCTATAACCCCGATAGTACCTACTCCTGCTGCTGCCAAATAGAGCAAAATCGGACTTCCCAATCCACCGCAACCAATCACCAATACCTTGGCAGCTTTGAGCCGTAATTGGCCTTCCGTCCCAAATTCTGGAATCAGCAGGTGGCGGCTGTATCGGCGTATTTCTTCGGGCGACAATGTCATTTGTTAAATTTTGTTAATGGTACGTTAAACCTTGGGGCAAGTTCTTTCCTCTAAGTTGATGTAAATACCGCCGAGAATTGCAGCGGGAAACAGTCACAAAACAAATGTTAAACCCTAAAACAAAAGTTCCATGAAAACCAAAATGAATTGGAGAAGTGTAGTATCAGTAAGTTTGATAGCGTTGGCGATGGTAGCTTGTAATCAAGAAAACAGCAGCTTATCTCCGCAAGACGAACTTATGGCAGACGATGACAATCAGATGATTGTAGAGGAAACTGAAGCTGTATTTTCATATAATGAAGACCTCTTTGGTGGATTTTCTAATTTACGAGAATCGGCTGAAACTGGAACGGACAGCGCAGGAATGAATCACATGGGTAAACGCCCCCTCAAAAATGACAAATGCGCTACGATTACCCGCAGCGAAGCAAATGGTGTGATCACAGTTGTAGTTGATTATGGCACAGCCAAAGAATGTGAAGGCAGGAAAGTAGGCGGTAAAATGACGATTCAAATGCCGTTAAAACCTGATAATAACGCAACTGGGCTATTTAATCAAATCATTACCTATGAAAACTTCCAACGCGGGCCGCGCACCATCAATGGCAAACATACAGTCAATCTGGTGCTTGAAAATGGGCGTCTTGTCACAAAAGAGAGCTTCACCGAAACTGCCATTACGACTGAAAATGGAAAAACTATTCTATTCAATAGTACCAAAACCCGCAAAACAGACACCAAAGGAACACCACTCAATGCAAACGACGATGAAATCCTCGTAACTGGCACTACCACTGCCACAGGCAGCGATGGAAAAACGTTTAAATCTGCTATCACTAAGGCTGTTACGATTAAAATAGCCTGCAAAGGCGTCAGCGGTGGTTTTCCAGTAGCTGGCACTATCGAAATCGAACGCCTCGACAAACCCAAGGCAGTAATTGACTACGGCGACGGAACTTGTGACCGCACCTATACTGTCACTACCGACGGAAAAACGGTGACGAAGACTCGGAAATAGCTCATTGGCCATTTTAAAAATCTACGCTCCAATTGCCTTTGCTTTTGGAGCGTTTTTTTAGGCTAAATTTGCCAAATCTCTACTCAATAAAACAACAACTCCTCCCCTTTCAAAGTGAGGGTTTCGCCAAAGCAAGTTTATTCTTTCCAGAAAAAGCATTACTTTTACAGTCTGATTATCAAAAATAAAATCGAAAAAATCATTAGCTGAATATGGAATTGTTGAAAGAGATTGCCAATTTCTCGGGTAAGTCGGGTCTGTATCGCATCCTTAAACCAGGACGCGGAGGAGTAATCGTAGAAAGTTTGGATGGGAAGCGTGAAAAATCAATGATTGGGGCTTCGACAAGGGTGTCTGTGTTGAAAGATATTTCAATTTTTATGGCTGACGAAGAAAAAGCAACTCCTCTGGCAACAGTATTTGCAAATATTCATAGCAAATACAAAGACCAAACTTTGGAGGCAAAATCGATGTCAGATTATCAGTTAGTGGATTTTATGACCGAAATTTTACCAGGATACGACACTGACAAAGTATATCTTTCTGATATTCGGAAACTTATTACTTGGTATAATATCTTGGCTGTTCAAGTACCTGAACTATTTGAATCCACAGCGGAAGAACCCACAACCGAAGAACAGCCTGCAGAAGAAAAAGCAAGCGAATAATTTTTAATTTTTCCGAAAACGCACTCATAAAGCCGTGACCTTGTATCACGGCTTTTTCTCTTTGTAGCATGTCAGGATTTTTCAACATATTGCGAAACATGGGGCCTCGTTATGTCTGGTTTAGACTAACATACGAATTACGCCGCCGAACGGGCTTGTTAAAAGCAAAATTTCCTATCAATCCCTCTATAAAGCACTTTACTACCCTACAATCTTGGAAACAGCTGCCTGCTCAATTCTTCTTTGAAAGCCGAGAGTTGCTTCACAACAACAACCCATCAACTGCGAGTCAACTTCCTAATGCGTCTTTACAAGAGCAATTCAATCAATATCAAAAGGGGAACCTCCTTTTTTTCAGTGCCAAATACTACCGCGTCGCGGATTGGCTCACCAACCCTTCTAATGACTACCGTTACGATGCTACCAAACACTGGACCGAAATCCCTGACTTCTCCCCCACCGCTGGCGACATCAAATACATTTGGGAAAAATCCCGTTTTGCATTTTTGTATCCACTTATTCGCTACGATTTTCAAACGAATGAAGACTTGGCGGCGGCTGTTTTCAACGAAATAGATAGTTGGATAGTGGCCAATCCTGTCAATTGTGGCCCCAATTGGCGTTGCAGTCAGGAAATTTCGTTACGCGTTTTGAATTGGACTTTTGCCTTACATTATTACAAAAATTCCACCTCACTCACAGAAGAACGTTTTGAAAAAATCATACATACCATTTATTGGCAAATGAAACATGTAGAGGCCAATATTGATTTCTCACGCATCGCAGTCAGAAACAACCACGCCATTACGGAAACCCTTACTTTGTACTTGGTAGGATTATTATATCCTTTTTTCCCTGAATCAAAGCGTTGGAAAACCCTTGGAAAACAGTGGTTTGAAGAAGAAATCGCCTACCAGATTTACGAAGATGGCACTTTTTTGCAATTCTCCATGAATTATCATCGGGTTGTTGTTCAATTACTTACATGGGCTATTCGTTTAGCAGAACTCAACAATGAACGTTTTTCTGAAGTCGTTTATAGCCGTGCCTTAAAATCAGTAGCATTTTTACGAGCCTGTCAAGATGAAAAAACAGGTTGGCTTCCCAACTACGGCAATAATGATGGCGCTTTATTTTTCCCACTCAACGATGCCTACTATCGCGATTATCGCCCACAGTTAGGAGCCTTGGAAGCTGCTTTGGGAATTGAAAGTAAAGATGGAGAAGATAAATTCTGGTACGGTTTGAAAAGCTTAGACAGCTCATCCAAGAGCGTTGCGGTTCAACCACAGCACTTTCCCAAAGGAGGCTATTATACGCTCCAAGATGCCAACACACTGACTTTCATTCGCTGCGGGGCTTATAAAGACCGACCTTTTCAGGCAGACAATTTACATTTGGATATTTGGATAAATGGCGAAAATATACTGCGTGATGCTGGTTCTTACCTCTACAATACCAACGAAAAGTGGATAAACTATTTTGCAGGAACAGCTTCGCACAATACACTTATGCTTGGCAGTTACAACCAAATGCAAAAAGGCCCACGCTTTGTGTGGTACGATTGGGTAAAAGAAGCCGAGGGAAAGTGGAAAGTAGAAAGTGATAAGTTTATTTTTGAAGGTAGGATTCGAGCTTTCGCTCAGGTTGGAAAAAACATTTATCACCGCCGAAAAGTGACTAAAATCAAAAGTGAGAGCAATTGGTTAGTAGAAGATTGGATTGAAAATGCCCCCGAGGACTTACCAATACATCAGGTTTGGCATCCTTCTGATGTTTTTTTTGAGCATTTTTCCATTCAAGCCTTCCTCCAGAATGGTAACGAGCTTACAGTAGCTGTAACAGAAGGCTGGTATTCAAGTTTGTACGGAATTAAAGAACCCGCTCGACGTTTGGTCTTTACTACGTTAGAACGCTACATCAAAACTGAAATACAAAAAAAATAGGCAGCTTGCGTTGAAATGCAAGCCGCCTACTGTTATTATTTTGAGCGTCAGACTATTCTTCTGTTGTATCAATCGCCATGTCTGCGGCTTTTCTAAACATATCTACTACCAAAGAAACTCGGAACGTATTGGCCAATGGGCTACCTTGCGTTTGTGGCATCAAATAAGCGAAGTCGATACCATAACGCTGTTGGATACGTGCTCCAAAACCAACGGTAAAGTACTTACGATTTCCTTTGGTTCTGGCTTCATTGAAATAACCCAAACGTAGCGCAATAACTTCGTTGTACCAATATTCAACCCCTGTGGAAATCATGAACTCACGAAGTTCTTCCTTAGTTCCACCAGGCGCATCGCCAAATGAGCTAAACATTCCAGCGATACTTCCCTTGGTTGCGGCATTGGCAGCTCCTGGGGTAGGAATCATCAATTTATTTAAGTCGAGGGTAAAAGTGACTTTATTGTAAGTATCTATATGACGGGTAGCTGCTCCGCCCAGTTTGAAAGTAGTAGGAATAAAGCCACTTTCATTTCCACCATAATTGACTTTTCCTCCAATATTTTGCAACATCATCCCAACAGAATAATTCCACCCTTTACCAGTGCCTTCATCAATGTTTTCGGTCTGATAAAACGCACTCAAATCGCCTGCTGCAGTCGTACCTGGCTTGAGGGCTGCTCCACCCATCACTTGCACACCACCTCCCAAATTGGAATTGAGGTATTTCAGGTTTAGTCCCATCGAAAACTTATCGGATAGCTTTCGTGAATAAGCAACTGAGGCGTAAAATTCGTTAGAATAAAAATCTCCAAGCGATTGGCCGAAAGCATTACGGGCTTGAAACAAACCGTGGTCAAAGTACATCAAACTTACACCTACTGCCTGATTTTTGCCAATTTTTTTGAATCCTGACAAATATGCAAAGTACATGTCCTCGGTAATGTTGCGCAACCAAGGGGTGTAAGAAAATGCGACTCCATAGTTTTTTGTGGCTTGGGCCAATTTGGCTGCACCCCAGTACACTGAGTTAGCATCAGGACTTAGTGCTGCCCCTGCATCACCCAAAGCAGCACTACGCGCATCAGGCGTAAAAGCCGCAAATGGAACAGAAGAGATGACAGGATTTAATCCCAAACTATCTTGCCCAGCAGTAGTAGTTTGCGCTGATACAATGAAAGAAGTACAAAAACCCACCAAAGTGAAGACGGGAGAGATTTTTCTTATCATAAGGAAATTGAAAAAAGAGGACTGTGTCAAAAGGGGTATTTTTAAAAAACGCACAAAGATACTAATTACTATTTTCAAAATCTATTTTGGTTTTATTAACTTACCTCCCACAACCTGAGTGTGTTGACGAGTAAGAGAATGAACCAATATGCGATAAATATAGATTCCAGAAGGCACTAATAGATTAAAATGATTGGTTCCTTCCCAAGTAAAAGCCTCTATAATTTTATCTGAATTGTAAATCGTTTTGCCTGCTACACGAACCAATTGGCCATTCAAATCAAAAATTCTTGTCTCTATTTCTACGTCTTCGCCTTCATTTATTAACTCAAGTTGCAAATTGAGCCTTTCCACAAAGGGATTAGGATAAGCCATCACGCCCTTAACCAAGGGTACTTGCTCTCCAACTCTAAACTTCAACGTCCCTTCGGTCAAATTATTATATGTATCTCCTACTTTCAGCCTTAACACATACGCTCCTACAGGAAGTTTATGAAACGGGAAATGGATAGTTCCGCTTCGAAAATCATCTTTATCCGATACAAAATATTCATTGACGACTACCGTAAAAGTATCATTCAGTGTCAAAATCATATTCTGATTTAAGTTGAGCCCGTTTTCATCACTCAACTTAGCAATCAATATAGGGCTATCATCCACTTGACTTCCGTCCACAAATGCTTCACTGTTTAGATACAATTGGAGGGTTGGAGGTTTAATATCGTTGGCAAGTTGTTCAGTTCCGCCTACCAAAATTCGATTATTCCCGCCGCCAGCATCTGCCAAACTATCCCCTCGTACAGCATACACTTGTACCAATCCGTTACCCAATTTAGTGTCAATGTTTCTGGGAACCACAAATTGCGCCGTAAACTTGCCTTGTTTCACACTGACTTGTCCCTCAAACAACTTACTCTTATATTCTCCATAATTCATCTTAGCATCTTCGCTTCCAAGGGTAAGCAGTTGGTTCTCTTTGTCATAAACAGTTACAATGGCTGTACCGTTAAAATCGGTGATCAATTGATTCCCTTGTTTTATTTCTCCCGAAAACTTTACTAATCGTCCTGCTTTTAGCGTATCATTGGTAGAAACAATCACTTCATAATCAGGATAATTCAATCGCAATGAGGGATCACCGAGAAGGGTAAAGTTACGGTTAAAAACACTGCTAAAGCTATTGTTTTTGGTAACTCTCATCAAGTCGCCGAGGCGAGGCATTTGGCCATTTTGTGGCTGAAATGCAGCGCGGTAGAAAGCATCATTCAGCAAAAAATTGGTACTCGCATATACGGGCCGAGAAGTGGTAAGCATGGCGATTGCTCCTCCACGCGGACTCAATACGGCGATTTCGGCCCCAGAAACTTCCGCAGGATTATCATAGCGACCAAACTCGCAAGTAGCCGTTATAATGAGTGGCATATTGTCCAGATTACGCCAGTTAAACAAATTTTGCAAAGTCACAATTTGCTCATCAGCCCAAATAGAAGCCCCACCATGACCTGTATAATTCATCATCAAAACACCCTCATTTACATATCGGTCAATTGACTTACTCACTTCGGGTGCGCGAACAGGTGAGCCTATTTGTGGGAATGCATCTACATACACCTTACGTAAATCGTAAGAAGCGGTTGTTCTGGCAACAATTTTCGACAGGTTTTCAGCATCTTGCTGATGAAGATTTCCATCGCCATCATCCGCAACAAATGCAATTTTTTGCCGCCAACTTCCTCTTGAGCGTTTGGTATTGTAGCGCATAAGTTTGTTTACTACTGCCTCAGCCTCTGCAATGGTTTTGACGGGCAAACGCCCCACTCCAATATCAAGATCATGATTACTCCCATAATCTTCATTCCAAGCCTCGTACTCCTTTTTTAAAAGTCCAAAATAATCATCTGACGAAAAACTCAGTACAGGATGCGCAGACTCATGACTTTCGTAAGTAGGCACAAAATACGTCATCTCAAGCTGTGAGAGTGCCTTGAGGTTGTTTTTATAGTCATAACTGGCATCCCCAAAAAGAAGTAAATACTTAAGTTTACCAGGCTGACGCTCATTGAGATACCGCGCTAAATCGCGTATGGCAGTTGGGTCAGGCTGCCCCGAACTAAACTCATTATAAATCTGGGCAGTAGTTGCTACTGTTGCTTCCAAACCATCATTGTTACGGCGAAAATCTGCCAATTTTTGGGCTTGTTTTTGCCAGACAGGAGCCGTTACAATGAGTAAATTAGGCGTAACTGACGCTCTCAGATTTTGATTAGGAATGGATTGGTAAGAAACGGGTGTTTTCAGTTGACTCTCCGAAAACACTACAAAACGTTTTAGTATCTTCCCAGAACTGCCAAAAGTGGCTTCTGTACCATTCAAACGATACGCTTGTGCTACAGGTCGTAGTGGGTTCGTAATATCCCACAACTGCATTTGGGCGTTGGCCTGTCCAATTACATAACGAACAGAATCTTGAGACAATGAACTAAGATTCTGAAAAACAGTCGCTTGATCGTACAATCGCAAATTTCTTTGTACTTGTAGGCCCAAAAAATCCAAATAGCCATCGGCGTTGGCTTGTCCAGCTTTATCAAAGGTAAACGTCATGGTTACTTTAGACGTAGCATTGGTCAACTTACCTTCATACGTTTTTTGGGTACTTTGGCCTTTAGAATCATACCGAAAAGTCGTGACAGTACCCATGGTTTGTTCTCCTAAAGCTTGGCCATTGACACTTACTAAAAACTTCGTAACTACCTGTGCTGCTGCTACCGTAGCTACTGTTAGTTTAATAGGGCTATCAGCTACCAATCCATTAAAATCTGCATTGAAATCTTGACGGGTTTGGGTACCAAAATACTCCCCCCACCACTCGCGTCCTGATTGTACCCGATTATAGCTTTCGGTTTCTCGAAATACATAATCATCAAAAGTAGTAAGCACAGCACCACTATTGCCTGCTTGTTGGGATTGAATACGAAGTCCAGGTTGTGAACCGATTTGAAGGAAATAAAAAGTAGTATCGCTATAAGTATTTAGCTGATGTTCGAGGCGTTTTTCGACACTATTATATCGAATTTCGTGTGGGCTTTGCCCCAAAAACCACAGGGCATCGCTGTCATCAAAACGTCCGTCGGATTCCCCTTTTACCAAAATGGCATTTTCGGTCAAATCAGTGGCGCGAGGAACTCCGTTAGGTTGAGGCAACATCGCACCCCCATTTCCAAAAAGTCGTAAATTTCGGGGATTTATTTCGGCAGGATTCACCCCTAATTGCCTCAAAAAAGCAACATCAACGCGATAAATGCCCGTTTGAGTAACACCAATTTTAAACCATCGCCCCTGAGAAAGAACAAAATTTTTGCTTTTAAATTTAAAATTGGAAAATGT
>JBDHXS010000201.1:0-9888 GCA_039810845.1 Runella sp.
ACTATTATTTCTAATTACACAAGAAAGGGTATAATCACTTCTTTGATTATTATACCAAAGATTCACTTCTACAATTATTTCTGATTGTTTTTTTGTTTCGTAAAAATCAAATCCATCTAATTCTTCTTGTGGAAGCAAATCCAAATCGCTTTCAATGAATCTTAATGCTTCTTCTATTTCATCAGGTGAAATTTCTTTTCGGAAGTCAGCATCATATATAGTTTTCCATTGCTTAGCCTGCAAGAGTTTAACTATATAAATTATAGTATTCTTGATCTTAAAAATTTCAAATTTATCCATATCTTGTTCTTAATTTACCTTGACCCTGTTGGGCGTAGTTTGTAACTACGCCCTCTCAATAATCAGAGTGTTTGTAACACGGCAAGTGCCAAGGCGGCTGCCTTTTGTGGGGTTCCCCGCAGTCGCTCGACTCAAGCCGAGTGACGACTATTAAAAGCCCTCTGGGCGACGCTCGCCAGGCGATACTCTACCCAATAAACAGCTTCTCAATGCATAACTTTAGGTAAAAATACCAACAATGGCGGAAAAAGACTCACTTTTGTCTCCCGAACGCTTTCAGGGGCTAAAACCGTCTATTTAGGTGCAGAAAAGATATTAGAGATGGTACTTACCGTGTTACAAACAAAAGGTCGGTTATTCCTTATTCAATTCTTCATCCACTTTTTGAAGAAGCTTTTTGGTGTATTTTTTAGTGAAGGCAAAGGTATAGATCGCCGCATTTTTATAAGTAGTGTTGGTTAAAAGTAAATTTCTTACTTTTTTTTGCCTTAACGCTTTCGCTTTTTCGGAGGCAGAAACAATATTTAAGGAATCAATGACCACTGGGAAATAAAGGCTCATCTCTGGTATTAATTGGGTCATGGTATGGGTTTCATCTACTTTGCACCATTCGGTACAGTTCGGTATTACGGAGGTATAATAGGATAAAAATAATATTTTCAGCGAATCATTCCTTATCAAGTTGGTGTGGGCCGTTTGCTTGATTTCTTCATAAGCCATTTGATTCGACTTGAACGTTAAATAACTCGCTGCATTATCAATGTGAAAACTGATACTGTCGGTTATTTCGGAATCCTGTTTAAAATAAACTAATTTATGGCTACTCCTCACTATTTTATGACCAATATTAATCATACCAGTCAGTTGCAGCGTATCCTGTACCAGATTGGTTCTCAGAAAGGCTAAATGTTTTTTTACGGTTTCTTCATCCTGTCTGTTTTGTCTCCATTCGTCAAAGAAAAAGGACATGGAGATGCCAATGAAGATAACCAAAACCTCCGAAACGTATTTTTCTAAGATAGCTTTAAAAGGGGATTTCGTCTTTTTTTCTTCCATTCTTACAAAAGTCGTATTCGATTGATTATTAGTTAGTTATAATAGGTTGTTGACCTTTTGAGGGTTGAAGGACTCTCACTGTACAAGGATATTGAATTGTGCTTGTATTCCCAAATCATTTTTAAGCTTTTTTATCAAATGGTAAAAGCCACTTTAAAGCACAAAAAAACAGCCCTACCGCGCGGCAGGGCTGTTGGTTATACTTCTGACTCCTAAGAGTTATTTCACTTCTTCAAAATTCACAAACTCACCTTCTTCTTTGGCACCTGCGTTGGCTTGCTGCCCTGAGTTCGGGTCTTGTGCGCCACCCGCTGCACCAGCATCAGGGCCTGCGGCATAGATTTCCTGCGAAGCAGCATTCCACGCTTCGGTGATTTTGGTCATGGCGGCGTCAATGGCCGTTACGTTGCGGCTGCTGTGTGCTGTGCGAAGTTCTTCGAGTGCACTTTCGATGTTAGACTTGCTACCTGCCGAAAGTTTGTCGCCGTACTCTTTCAATTGTTTTTCGGTGCTGAAAATCATTGAATCGGCAGCGTTGATTTTTTCAATCTCTTCGCGGGCCGCTTTATCGGCTGCTTCGTTGGCTTTGGCTTCTTCGCGCATCCGCTGGATTTCGGCGTCTGAAAGACCACTCGAAGCTTCAATTCTGATTTTTTGCTCTTTGCCCGTGCCTTTGTCTTTGGCGGTTACGTTCAAGATACCGTTGGCATCCACGTCGAAAGTCACTTCGATTTGTGGCACACCGCGTGGAGCTGGTGGAATACCATCCAAGTGGAAACGGCCAAGGGTACGGTTTTGCGTGGCCATTGGGCGCTCGCCTTGCAACACATGCAACTCTACCGAAGGTTGATTGTCAGACGCCGTAGAGAACGTTTCTGATTTCTTCGATGGAATCGTGGTATTGGCTTCAATCAATTTGGTGAATACACCTCCGAGGGTTTCGATACCCAACGACAACGGAATCACGTCAAGCAAGAGTACATCTTTTACTTCACCTGTCAATACACCCCCTTGAATAGCAGCGCCAATAGCTACGGCTTCGTCAGGGTTCACACTTTTCGATGGTTTGCGGTTGAAGAACTTCTCTACTTCTTCTTGTACGCGAGGAATACGGGTCGAACCACCCACCAAGATCACCTCGTCAATGTCGGCGATCTTCAATCCTGAGTTGTTCATGGCGCGTTTGCAAGGCTCCATCATACGTTGGAACAAGCGGTCGGCCAGTTGCTCAAACTTCGCTTTGGTCAGTGAACGCACCAAGTGTTTTGGAATCCCATTGACAGGGAAGATGTAAGGCAAATTGATTTCTGACTGTGTCGAGCTCGACAATTCGATTTTGGCTTTCTCCGCCGCTTCTTTCAAGCGTTGAAGCGCCATTGCATCTTGACGGAGGTCAATGCCTTCATCTTTTTTGAATTCATCGGCCAACCAGTCAATGATCACTTGGTCGAAGTCGTCACCACCTAAGTGCGTATCACCGTCGGTTGATTTTACTTCAAATACACCGTCGCCAAGTTCGAGGATAGATACGTCGAAAGTACCACCACCTAAGTCAAAAACGGCAATTTTTACGTCTTTACCTTGTTTGTCGAGGCCATAAGCCAAGGCAGCGGCAGTAGGTTCATTGATGATACGTTTTACATCCAATCCAGCAATGATACCCGCTTCTTTGGTTGCTTGGCGTTCGGCATCGTTGAAGTAAGCAGGTACGGTAATAACCGCTTCGCTAACGGTTTGTCCGAGATAATCTTCAGCGGTTTGCTTCATTTTTGTCAAAATGTGCGCTGAGATTTGTTGCGGAGTAAAGAGGTGTTCACCTATCCGAACACGAGGAATATTATTGGCTCCTTGTTCTACGTTATAAGCTACAGTTTTGATTTCGCTACCTACTTCGTTATAACGTTTCCCCATAAAACGTTTGATAGACGAAATGGTATTTTGCGGGTTGGTAATGGCCTGACGTTTTGCAGGAGCTCCTACTTTGCGTTCGCCGTTACCGTTGTCCATAAAAGCCACTACCGAGGGTGTGGTGCGTGCGCCCTCGCTGTTAGCGATTACGACGGGTTCATTGCCTTCCATCACGGCCACACACGAGTTGGTAGTTCCTAAGTCAATTCCAATTATTTTTCCCATTTTTTTAGATATTTAAGTGAGCGGTTGGCCGCTACGATGAGTGAATTAAAGTCCGCATATTGCGGTGATTGAGAGTTATACTTTAGCTCAATCTTACGTGTCTTTCTTCACAACGAACGTGCCAGTAGCTTGGAGAAAACTAAAAAGTGACAATTTGGCAGAGATGGAAGAGATATCACCTCGGAAAAGTACAAAAATTGACTGTTTATGAGCATAGCTTACGGACACATCGTCTTTCAAAGTCGTGAAAATCTGTCTAAGTTAGTCGGTTGTGACAGCCGTAAATTCATTTTTTATAGTGTATTTCCCCAAAACTTTATCGAACTTTGCAGTTGAATAATTCGTATCCAACAACTTGAAAGGGGCTCAATTTATATTTAGTATTTGTTTGATGATTAATATTTGGGGATGTACTAGTGATGCCCGACAAAGCACCCGTATTCCTCCCCTGCCTACCGATGATGCGACCAAACGCGCTCAAATAGGTGTCGAATACTTGACGAATATCATTCGTCGAAACCCTCGGTCAGCTTCCAATTATCATAAACGGGCAGAATTGTATATGGTATTGCGTAACTTCCCCTCTGCACTCGAAGATGTCAATCAAGCCCTTGAAATTAGCCCCAGCAATGGTCTGTATTTGTTGTCGAGGGCACGTATTTTGCGGCAGTTGAAACGTTATGATGAAGCCCTTGCATCGGCTCGTCGGGCGGAGGTATTGCAACAAGACACACCCGAATTATATGTACTATTGGGTGATTTGACCCAACAAAAACGCCAATATCGGCAAGCAAAACTCTATTTATCGAAAGCCCTTCAGATGGCTCCCTACGATGGTGAAGCTTATTTTTATACAGGTTTATTAGACGCTCGACAAGGCGACACACTGTCAGGTATTGCCCTGATGCAGCGTGCTTTAGATTTAAAACCAAGATTGATGCCCGCTTATGTCGAATTGACCACCATTCATACTCGCTTGCGAGAGTTTGACCAAGCAAGGGAAATTAACAGACAGGGACTAAAATATTTTCCAAAAGAATCAGCACTCTATTATACTTTGGGGGTGTTGTACCACAATCAAAAACGACTTGACAGCGCTCTAATTTGTTATCGAAAAGCAATTAACTTTGATACAACAAACTATGTGGCTGATTTTCAGGCGGGGGTTATTTATCTAAAATGGAATAGCCTTCCTCAAGCCATCAAAAGTTTCCAGAAAGTGGCGCGTTATGACCCTAAGTATCCTCAAATTAATTTTTTGTTGGGAACTGCCTACGACAGAATTGGCAATTTGCAAGGCTCTATTGACCAATATACCTTGGCTACGCAGGCAGACCCCGCCGATTGGCGTTCGAGAGGGCGGCTTTATCGTGCCCAACAGCGCAAATATTATTTAGATACATACGGGACACTTCCTCCTGCCACACCTGACATTGCGGCTGAGACCGATAATGAAAAAGATACCCCTCAAAAAACACTTGACCCTGAGCGCATCCAAATAGACGTCCTAACACCTAACTTGCAGTTAAAGACCAAAACGGATACTGCTCGTAACTTCAAAATTAGACAGTAGAGTATCAAAATTCATAAAAATGACCGAACAAATTAACATCACTCTCCCTGACGGCAGCGTTCGTAAGTATGCCGCAGGTTCGTCCAGTATGGATATTGCGCTAAGTATCAGCGAAGGATTGGCTCGCAATGTGCTGGCTGCCAAAGTAAATGGACAAGTATGGGATGCTGCGCGCCCAATTAATTCAGATGCCACGGTTCAACTCTTGACGTGGAACGACACCGAAGGCAAAGCTACGTTTTGGCACTCTTCTGCCCACTTGCTGGCCGAAGCCATTGAGGCGTTGTATCCAGGCACCAAGTTTGGCATTGGACCTGCCATTGAAACAGGTTTTTATTACGATATAGATTTAGGTGGGCAGCCTTTTTCGCAGGATGATTTCAAAAAAATTGAAGATAAAATGCTCGAATTGGCTCGCCAAAAGAACGAATACATTCGTTCTGAGGTAAGCAAAGCCGATGCGATTAGTTATTTTACCGAGAAGGCCGACGAGTACAAACTCGAACTCATTGATGGCTTAGAAGATGGTCAGATTACTTTCTATCAGCAGGGTAATTTTACCGATTTGTGCCGTGGGCCACATATTCCAAACACGGGCTTTATCAAAGCGGCCAAACTCATGAACGTGGCAGGCGCCTACTGGCGTGGAGACGAAAAACGCCCTATGTTGACACGGGTGTATGCCGTTACGTTTCCAAAACAAAAAGAATTGGATGATTACCTGCACGTATTGGAAGAAGCCAAAAAACGCGATCACCGTAAATTGGGTAAAGAGCTTGAGTTATTTACATTTTCTGAAAAAGTAGGTCAGGGCTTGCCTTTGTGGTTGCCCAAAGGTGCATTGCTTCGTGAACGTCTCGAAAGCTTCTTGCGTCGGGCACAGGTGCGGGCGGGTTATTCACCCGTTGTGACACCACACATTGGTGGAAAACAACTCTATATTACGTCGGGACACTGGGAAAAATACGGAAAGGATTCGTTTCAGCCTATCCATACGCCCGAAGAAGGGGAAGAGTTTATGCTCAAACCCATGAATTGCCCTCACCACTGTGAAATTTACAAATCACGCCCACGTTCGTACCGTGAATTGCCTTTGCGTTTGGCAGAGTTTGGAACGGTATATCGCTATGAGCAAAGTGGTGAATTGCATGGATTGACGCGTGTTCGTGGTTTTACCCAAGATGATGCGCATATTTTCTGCCGTGCCGACCAAGTAAAGGATGAATTTAAGCGTGTGATAGATTTAGTACAATACGTATTTCGTTCGTTGGGTTTTGAAAATTACAGTGCGCAGATTTCTTTGCGTGACCCTGAAAAACCTGAGAAGTATTTTGGTAGCGACGAAGATTGGAACAAAGCCGAAAGCGCCATCATCGAAGCCGCTGCGGAAAAAGGTCTGAATACCGTGACAGAATTGGGCGAAGCCGCTTTCTATGGCCCTAAGCTTGATTTCATGGTGCGCGATGCGTTGGGTCGTAAATGGCAGTTGGGAACGATTCAGGTGGATTATCAATTGCCGCAACGTTTCGATTTGGAATACATGGGTTCTGATGGGCTGAAACATCGCCCCGTTATGATTCACCGGGCACCGTTTGGTTCATTGGAACGCTTTATCGCCATTTTGATTGAAAATACCGCAGGTAATTTCCCTTTGTGGCTTTCGCCCGACCAAATTGCTGTCTTGCCGATTTCGGAAAAATACCAAGACTACGCCAACGACGTTTTCTTACAACTCCAAGAAGCCGATGTACGAGGCTATGCAGATCACCGCGATGAAAAAATTGGACGTAAAATCCGTGATGCTGAAGTAAATAAATTGCCTTACATGCTGATTGTTGGTGAAAAAGAGCAGGAAGAAGGAAAAGTATCTGTACGCCGTAAGGGTCAAGGCGACTTGGGACAAATGTCTTTGGAGGATTTCATTGCGCATTTCAAAGCCGAAGTACAAGGTACAATGGCGACATTTGGTGCTTAGTAACCTTTCCAAGGTTCTAAACCTTGGAAAGGCTTTCCTACAAAAAATCCCGTGCTGCACAGCGCGGGATTTTTTGTGAATAAGAAATCTGACTAACGATTTGTAAAAAGAACAGATGTGAGTGCTAGCGTACCCGTTCCACCTACTCGCCCACGAAGCAAAACAGTATAAAAACGACCTTTTACTGGGCCTAAGGTAACTGTAGCTGGCGCTAAGTTAGTCGTTGTTCCGTTCAATCTCACCTGAATCGGCAAAGCCGCTGCTCCCACGGGTGTAGGAGCAATAGGTACAAAATCCGTTGCTTTTTTGTAAGCTACATTGGTTGTAGCAGCAGCGTAGGCTCCATTGAAGCCTACATCATAGCCCGTTGTGGCATTAGAGATGGTATTCACCACGCGTAGATATGCCTTAGAAGTATCGGCGGGGGTAAGTTTATCTTCAACTACTAAAGGCTCTAAACTGGCGGCAGCGGCTGAGCCAATGGCAAATACAGAATAATATTTGTTGGCCTCCACAGGTACTGTACCGCTGATGATCGTGGTTTGAGCAGTTGTCCCACTGGCAGGCACGATGACTTCTACTTTGGCCGAACCTGCTTCGATAGTCGCATAGTCGTTGGCTGGATAGAAGTTACCATAAGTGATAAGGCCAGGAGTAGCGGGGGCAGTGGTAAGTACGCCTGAAAATTGACGGTTATTGACCAATATACTTATCCCTGGGCCATCTGCTACGGCATGGTGAAACTTAACTCGTGCTCCAGAGGCAGGTGTGACAATCGTAAGCTGGTCACTAGATTCGCCCACGCAAGCAAAAAGCCCCACCGTGAGCGCCCCCACAAAGAGCAAGTTTTTTATGATAGAATGATATTGTTTCATCGTTTTTTCTTTTGAATTTGAAAAATGTTACACTTCTCATCTTGTAGAGAAGAAGATATAGTGGGATTAAGGTTGCATAAACCAAATTTCTTTGGTGTGATAATCAGCATTTAACCCCCCGATTTTGTCTAAAGCAGCACGGTTCCAAACATACTCAGAGTTGAAACGAGGGCGGAGACGATAGGCCAACTTTCCACCATTATCGGGGAATAACGTCGTACCCGTCGGAACTGTGAACCCTTTGAAAACATCAGGGCTGTATTTGTAACGACGCATATCCACCCACATTTCCATGTGCCCGTGCACAAACATAGAGAGGTATTTCTGGGTCATAATGTCGCTGAGGGTCAATGCAGCGGAGGTTTGTGCTACCGCACTGCTTTTGAGATAAGCGGTGCGCTCGGTAGTAAAAGCGGCACGTCCCACAGCGTCAGTGGCCGACATAAGCGAAAATACCCAATCCAAATGTGCATTGATGCCTTTGTTGTAGGCATCAAAAGCCATGGCTTTGTCGCCTTTGATAAAAGCAGCTTCGGCCTTTACAAACTGCATTTCCCAGTAGGTAACCAGTGGGTGAGCCGTAGCATTGTCAAAAATGGACTTGCCCGTAGCAGGTGTGGTGGCTGTGGGTTGGGATTGTCCCCAAAAATTAGCCACACGGTTGGTACGACCAGCCACATTGTTGGGATCGCCAGCGTTGACATTTACCCCTCTAAAAACCTTGTCATCGCTTGCCGTAAGCATGGCGGCCATACGCGGGTCTATGGCATTCGGGAAAATAGTCCCATTAAACAAACTGACTAAGTAATTGCTTTGACGGTAGGCATTCATGTTGTTGCGAAGCGGCCCCCAAAAGTTAGCATCAGTACTGGTAACACCGTTGTGAGGAATGTAGAAATTGTCGGCATTACTGCTGAAAGATGCATCTACAAACTTAATAACGGCATCGGGATTATATGTTTTTTTATTGCTGAGGTGATTAGCATTACGTGCTAGAATCGCATTTACAAACTTAATCCATTTGGTACGGTCTCCTTTGTAAACGATATCACCACGGCCCAAAGAAGCCGCTGACACACCACCGTCGGTACGAGCAAGGTCAGTAAGTGCCTCTGTGCCAAGTCGTACTACTTCTTTATAGACGTCTTCTTGCGAGTCGTAGTCAAATACATAGCGGTTGGGTTCCCATGCTTGCTTGAGAATCATTTCTCCATTGGCATCGGTCGTACTTTGCCATCCCCAAGTTCTGATGGCTTTGGCGACGCCTACGTAGTCCCATTGTTGTTTTACGATGGCATCTTCAATGACCAAATCCACGTTTTTGCCGATAGACCAGTAGTGAGAACGCCACATTTCACCACCAGCATCGCTACCAGCGACATACCCGTGGCGATCCCAAGCATTGCCTGCCGCAGAAGCCAGCCAGTATTGGCAATATTGCCCTGCAAAACGGCCATCAAAAGCTTCTGCACGTGACATTTGCCCAATCATGGGAGGTAGTAAGGCAAAGCCTTGCGATACCTGTGGGAAACTGGGGTCAAAGTTGACATCTAAGTATTTTTCGCAGCTTGTCAGCCCTATACCGAGTAGGGATACAAGCGATATAAGTTTTATCTTTTTCATTGGTATAAATTTTTAGCCCCCTACCCCCCAATGGGGGAATATTTATTTACTCCAACGTTTGTATGAGTAAAAATTTATAGAGGTCATGCTAAAGTCTGTTTAAAATGTTATTCTAAAAAGAGAAATTCAGACCTACGGTCATTGTACGAGGCAAGGCAAGCGTGCCATAGTCAAACCCACGTGCGCCAATGCCCAACGTACCCGCACTGGTTCCGTTTACATCAGGATCAGCCCCTGTGTAGTTGGTCAGCAAAAAGAGTTCGTTGCCCGATACCAGAGCACCTCCTCGTTACAGAACTGGCGCCCCCGGGAACCGAAGAATGGATTCTTCATGACGCAAAATGGATCGCGAC
>JBDHXS010000202.1:0-9868 GCA_039810845.1 Runella sp.
CCGTCTTGGGTAACAATAACATTTTCAAAAGCTTCTTTTTCAGATTTATAGTCACCGCCCACGGCAATGCCGTGGCTTGCGTCCCAAAAGTGCATTCCAAAAATTCCAGAAGAAGCATTGGCTTTCATGGGGGTGTCCGCAATCTGCCAGGTTTTTCCGCGGTCGGAGGAGTAAAATACCCGTGCATGGTCAGCCCCCCCTGTTCCTATCCAAACATTCTTGCTGCCCTCAACTACCATTGTGGAATTACTGGCGGCAAAAGAGGCTTCATTGGGCAAATTGGCAGCTAAACTGGCAGGAGAAAGCCGTTTCCACGTTTTTCCTCCATCAGAAGTTTTGAGTAAATACAAATGACTGTCAATTGGGTCTCCGAAAATGATACCATTTTTTTTATCCCAAAAAGCAACGCCATCCAGAAATACACCTTTTTGGTTGGTTTGCCACACTTGTTTCCACGTTTTCCCTGCATCATCTGTGCGATAAATACGCGCTTGGCCTTCTTCTGCCAAGCCTGCACTAACCGCAACGACTGTTTTTTCGTCAATTGCTTTGATGCCTCGAAAGTCCAGTTTCTCGGCATCTACCACTTTAATTATCTCCCAATTTTCACCTCCATTAGAAGTACGAAGGATAGTCCCTCTGGAGCCACCAGCCCATACAACGTTTTCATTTACAGCTGAAATAGCACGAAAATGAGCGTCTGTTCTGCTGTTTTGAGGTTTCCACTGGGCAAATGCAACAAAAGGAAAAAGTAAGAAGAAAAAAAGTTGAGAGAGTAACTTCATTGCTGGTTATATTTGTCGTAAATATAGTTAAAACAAAAAGCTATTGATAGCGTTTTGATAAAGGAAAACACAAAAAGCTATGCGTAACATCGTATTAAAATCCACCCTCCTCATTGCCTTAGTCGGTACGGGTCTTATGTGGTCATGTAGGAACAATGATGTAAAGACAGGGGATGCTTTGGTAAACGAATTTATTGCGGTCAATATGGATTATTGGTACTATTGGAGAGATAAAATAACACCAAACTCTAATAAATCGTTGGCTCCCGAAGCCTATTTCAACTCACTTTTGTATCCTTTTGATGCCCAAGCGCGGCCTGATGGAGACCGATTTTCTCGTTTTTTGGCCAATGCGTCCGAAACCGTCGCTTCACTTTCGGGAGAAAGTAAAGCGACGGGTGCGCGTGTAGCTTTGTACAACAATAATAACAATATTGCGGGATTTGTAATGTATGTATTACCAGGATCGCCTGCTGCAAAGGTAGGAATTAAGAGGGGAGATATTTTTGGGAAAATTACGGTAGATGGTCAGATAGCAACCATTGATAACTATAGTAAACTTTTCGCTGAGGGAACCAACTATATATATCACATTGGAAGTTACGATAATAGCAATAGAGCATTTGTGACGACTGACCAAACTAAAACAGTAGCAGCTATAGCCCTTCAAGAAGACCCCATGTTATTGGACACTATCTATACCAAAGGAAATAAAAAGATAGGTTACTTGGTCTATAACCGTTTCTACTCAAAACCGAACAACAGCGACCAAGCATTGTATGACCAAAAAATGGCGCAAATTTTTGGTAAATTCAAAGCGGCAGGAATAAATGAATTTGTACTGGATTTGCGCTACAACGGTGGTGGATTTATTTCTACTGCAGTCACGTTAGCCAGTTTTATTGCCAAAGGCGTCACAGACAAAACCATCATGTCGCGTGATGAATACAATTCAAAAGTTTCTCCCGATCTTGAAAAAAATCAAGGAAAAGAATTTAACCTCAACTATTTTAAAGCGAAACCAGAAAATATTGGTGGCAATCTGCAACGCGTCTATGTGCTGACCAGCACCCGTACTGCATCTGCCAGCGAATTGGTTATCAATGCCTTAAAACCTTTTATGGAAGTGTTTTTGGTTGGGGATATAACGACTGGGAAAAATGTCGGCTCTATTGTGATTAAAGACTCAAAAAACCGATTTGTCCAAGGCATGATGCCCATCGTTCTTAAAACCTTCAACTCAGCAGGAAAGTCGGACTATACCGCAGGTTTTACGCCTAACGTATCGGTCAAAGAAAGTCTTTCTCTACCATTTTATGCTTTTGGTGATTTGCGCGAGCCCTTGCTTTCAGAAGCCTATTTCCAAATTACAGGTACGCGCAATGCGCGTCGTGGTATTGTAGAAACCTCAGATTCTGAGCGCTTCAGAATTGCTCCACAAGGTATTGAAACTGAAATGTTTGCGGATTACATTCTGCGTTAAAATTACTCCGCTTTTATTTCTGCCAACTTCACTTTAGTGGGATTTGTATTAATAATATCGGTTTCTACCAAGCCGTCTCGCAAGCGCACAATACGGTGGGCATATTTGGCAATGTCGTCTTCGTGGGTTACTACCACGATGGTGTTGCCTTTGGAGTGAAGTTGATCAAACAAATCCATGATTTCGTAAGAAGTACGGCTATCCAAATTCCCCGTTGGCTCATCGGCCAAAAGAATACTTGGATTATTGACAAGCGCCCGTGCCACAGCTACCCGTTGACGTTGTCCACCAGATAGCTCATTTGGGCGGTGACCTGCGCGGTTTTCAAGCCCTACATTTTTGAGTGCAATCATGGCTTTTTCGGTGCGTTGTGCTTTTGTAAAACCTGCATAAATAAGAGGAAGCGCCACATTTTCAAGCGAGGTCATACGCGGAAGCAGGTTGAAAGTTTGGAATACAAACCCAATCTCTTTGTTGCGTACTTCGGCGAGTTCATTTTCGCTCATATCACTCACGTCTTTGTTGTTCAGTACGTATTTCCCCGAAGTAGGTGTATCGAGACAGCCAATGATGTTCATCAAGGTGGATTTGCCAGAGCCTGATGGCCCCATGAAAGCGACATATTCGCCTTTGTTGACCGAAATAGTTACATCCTTGAGGGCTTCAATGACTTCACTACCCATGACGTAGCGTTTGGCAATGTGAGAGGTTTCGATGATTTTCATGACTGCGTATCTGCGATTTGTCTATCAGTTGTACATTGATTTTGAATAACTTATTGTTTCTAACGGCTCACTTCATTCTTTTCAAAATGAGTTGAATGTCGCGGGTTTCGGCTTTATTAGTCAATACTTTTTTAATAAAAACCTGAAACTCGGCTTGTAGGAGGGTTTGGTCAAAAACCCCTAAATTATTAATGAAAACAACGAATTGAGTACGATTTCCTTTTTTATCGGTTGCATAAAGCACGTAATTCAATACAAACGCCGTTGAGCCTCCTTTTGCTCCAAAATGATTGAATTCTTTTTTATTTTCGGAATTCATTCGCATAGGCCATTCCATTAATTGATCTAAGATTGCTTGTGTGGTAGTATCAAAATAGGTACGGCTGTTAATTTTCTGCATCAAACCCGCATACTCCTCGGCTGTAGAAGCAGGCAGCCTATCCGACCATACTCGCTGTACAGGCAGCGGGATATTGGCCAAATTAAATTTTGTTTTTGCCGTCGTATCCACTTTCAAGAGTTCAAAATAAGTATTAGCCCGTTGAAGATAGAGTGACATTGGCATTTTTTTCATTCCCGTGGCTGAATGTTCGTCGGAACATACATATAATGCAGAAACAAACGGATACAATGCCTGATGTTTGCTCAATCCCAGTTTCGGGAGATTCGCATTGATATTGGTTAGCCCTAACTTCCACATCAAAAATTCGGTATTGGCATTACTGCTAAATTGAATCATGCCTTTGGCTACCTCTAATAACGGTACTGTATTGCCTTGAATTAATTTAGCTGTTTTTAAATCTTCTATCCAAGCGGGATGAGCTCCTCCATCAGTGTCCTTTATATAAAATCGCGATAATTCTTCAAGAGGAATTTTTTCATCTAATTTAATTTTTCCTGTGGCTGCTTGTTGTGCAAATTCTATGGCTATTATCGTTTTTACGGTACTTGCCAACGGCATCAATGTGTTGGCACGGTGGTTAACCAAAACAGAATCATTGCGTATCCAATAGACTGCGCATTTATTTGGATTTTTAAGCAAGTACTCCGCTACAAAATCTTTTTCATAACGTAAGTATTTGAAATAAAAATAGGCAAATACGCAACTGAATAAAACAGCTAAGATTCCTAAGCCAGTGGCCAGTACTTTCCACATAAATAGTGGTGGGTTTATAAGTTGATAGATTGGCTTGTAGGGTAATAAACCAATAAGTAAAAGTACACTTTTCACCGAAAACTTTCACGCTCTTTTTCGATGAGTGCGCGTTGGGCTTGATAGGTTTTCAAAAATGCTTGATAATCGGCATCTGTGGTAATGGAAAATAAATCATGTAAACCGTCTTCAGCAAATTCAGTCAGGCGTAAATGTAAACATTGAAGGATGTATAGTTTCTGTAATTGGGGCGAATCACGACGAAAGCGAAGGGCATTTAGAAGAGATTGGTAAGCTACTTGGGGCTTTTTTTGCTGGTTGAAAAACGAAACAGTCTGTTGTAAAAGTGATAAATCGAGAGGATGTTGGCGCAGCTCATTCATAAAATCAGCTTCTGTTTTTAGCGATCCAATCGCATACTGTCCGACTGCCTGCCCAGAAGGGGCTTCTTTTAGTAACCAATACTGTAATGTTTGCCGCGCCAAGGCTACTTTTTGGGAAGTATCAGCTATGGTTTGGGAGGCCAGAATGTCAAAAGCCGCTATCTTATCACGGTTATACTGACTATAGGCTTCGGCAAGCTGGAGTTCATGGTAAAAGTTTCCATTTGTACCTGTATTTATAAGCTTGCGAAACAAGACAGCTAAACTACTATCGCGCATGTATTGGCTGTAGTTATACAAATAAGCAAAGTTGTTGACACTCAATGCCGAATCTCTTGGGAGATGGGTATTTACTTGAATAGGCTCCGTTTTTGCCCCCGTCAATTGTGCAACCGCTAAGCGATTGGCTTCGTGTGAAAGTGTGCTTGACTTGGTTTCTAGCAATTGGGTTTCTTTAAAATCAGCACTTGTTAGGCCAAGCGAAGACAATGAATTTTTTGCGTCGGTAAAGGTCAATGCTTTTCCCCAAAACGACAGGAGATTAGTCTCAGGTACTTCAGAATTTTGGCTATTTTGACGAGCGGCTTCAAAATAATAATAAGCCGAATCGGCAATGGTGGTTCGGGTGTAGAGATAGCCTAAATTATTTTGTAATACCCCATTTTTAGGAAAGGTCTGAATTCCTTTGCGAAGATTAAAAATAGCATCGAAAAATAGATTTTCATTCAACAATGCCTGACTCAAGCCCGCATAGGCTTGTGGACTGGGATCTTTGTGTAGTGCCTGCTGAAAAAAAGCTCCTGCTGCAATACGATCGCCTTGATTGAGCGCAAGTGATGCCAGCGAAAACCCTGACTTGTGGTTTTGGTAGTCTAAATTAAGCGCGATTTGGTAATATTGCTCTGCGACAACGTATTCTTTAGTAGTTCGATGAAGGTCGCCGAGGGCATTGTAATGACCCGCTAACGCTTGATCAACAGTAAAAAAACGATTGAACGCCAATAGTGCCACTATACCCATACCACCAATGAGCCATGCCTGCGATTGTAAAATGCGCATGGGTTTGTAGATTACCTTATAGACAGCTTTCCCTTGTTTGAAAATCGGCCAAAAATTGAGAGCAACATAGCCTGTAAATATTGTCCCGATAGCTAACTGACTATACACAATCGCATCTTCAAATACTTCAATCAGTGAATTGTTTTGAGTGAACAGAACAAAAGCCATTGCTGCCGTTGTAACCAACCCAAATCCAACGTAAAGCCAAGCACCTATTTCGCGAAAGGGTAAAAGCCCCTCTGTACGTTTGGTAAAACTCCATACGCCCAAAATAACACTGACTACATATAAGATGAAAGGGCTTATATACCAGAAATCATTTTCGGTTTGACGGGTAATTTTCAGATAAAGAAGCAGAATACTGAATAGATAAAGTCCTGCTAAAAACAGAAAATTAATCAAACTGTTTTTTCCGAAGCCAGTTCTTGGATTAGTGACTACATACACAAATCCCGCAATTATCTCCACTGATAACCATCCTACAAACACAACCGACAAAGCAACGACTGGCAGTAGGCTATACGACGTAACCGTGAGTGCCACAAGAGGAGTTTTGGTAAAAAAAGGAACGAGTACAGCAAGGACAGTAACTAAACCTGCAAAGATAAAGATGCGTTTTTCAATCGAAATATCTTCTCTAAAGGCGTGCAAATAGTAGCTGACCCCTCCCAATAGAATGGTAGTGATGCCAAAACCAAGGGCTTTGTCTGAGCCAAAAAGCTGCAATATCTCTAAATGTGAACTCGCCAAAAAAGCAATAAAAATGGCCATCGAACCAATGTACCACCAGCGCGACAAAGCTGATATAGCACTCAACAATAGCACCAACCCTATCAACAAGAATCCCAAATACCCCCATGCCAACCAAGAGGGAAAATCTATTTGTACAGGTACAAACTGCTCTTTTAGTAAATAAGCCTTGCCCAAGAGGGGGATGAGTGATTGGTGATTGGTGATTGGTGATTGGTGATTGGTATCAAGCGGAACGCTGCCCGCTGCTACTTGCAAACTATCCAACTGCACAGGAACTTCGTCTAACTCACTCAGTACTTGCCATTCTACGGTGTTTTCGAGACCACGGTAATGAAAAAATAACAGTGTAATTAATCCGAACTTTAATAAACCCAGAGAAGTAAGGTATAAAAACCGCTGGCTACGGTTCCATTTTTGCCAAAAAAAGAGTGAAGTCATGAAAAGTTATCTAACTGACAGCAAAATTAAAGTATGCTGATGTAGAAACGCTCTAATCAGTAGGTTATTTTTCGTTTCGTCTAAAATCAGCAAGCCTTAATCTGCGCGAGGCAGAAAACGATGTTCGGCTACATCAACTCATCCAACGCTCCTACCAGCATATTTACATGGTTTTTGGTAGCACTTTCGCCCATGATACCTACTCGCCAAATTTTTCCTGCAAAAGCCCCTAATCCGCTGCCAACTTCGATGTTGTATTTATTTAAAAGTTGACTTCTCAAATCGGCTTCGTCGCAGCCCTCGGGGAGGTAAACCGAGTTGAGGTTGGGGAGTCGGTATTGTTCTTCCACTACAAACCGAAAACCTCTGGCTTCGAGCTGCTTTTTGAGGTATTGATGCACCTCCCGATGTCTTGCCCAGCGGGCTTCTAAACCTTCTTCCAATACGATATTGAGGGCTTCATGGAGTGCATAGACCGCCGAAACAGGGGCTGTATGGTGATAAGCTCTTTTTGCTCCTGCCCAATAATTTTTGACCATCGTCAAATCCAAAAACCAGCTTTGTACCTTGGTTTTTCGGTTGTCTAATACCTTCACAGCGGCTTCTGAGAAACTCACGGGTGACAAACCTGGAGGCGCCGAAAGGCATTTTTGGGTTCCTGTATAAATAGCGTCAATCTGCCATTCATCTACTTTGAGCGGTGCACCACAAAAAGAGGTTACAGCATCTACTACCAATAAAGCACCTGCTTCATGGACAATTTTACTGATTTCTTCCAAAGGTTGCAAAGCCCCCGTTGAGGTTTCGGCATGAACAATAGCCAGTAGTTTTGGGGCCGGACAAGCCTCCAATGCTTTCTTTACTTGGTCAGGTTCGGTGACTTTACCCCATTCAGTGTCAATACGATGTACTTTTGCGCCACACCTTTCGGCAATGTCCACCATTCTACCCCCAAAAACGCCATTGACGCAAATGATACACTCGTCGCCAGGTTCTAATAAATTGACCAAACAAGTTTCCATTCCTGCACTTCCTGGCGCTGAAACCACAAAAGTGAGGGCATTTTCGGTCATAAAACACTGCTGCACCATGCTTTTGACTTCGTCCATCATTTGCACAAAAAGCGGGTCAAGGTGTCCGTATAAAGGGCTTGACATCGCTCTTAAAACTCTCGGGTGAACATCAGAAGGGCCAGGCCCCATCAATACTCTTGGAACAGGATTGAATTTATACGTCATGTGTTTATTTGGTAAAAGGCGTAACTTGTTTTTGTATCAAATTATTGGTCAGACCTGAATACAATCTTGGTTCTAACGGGTCAGACCGTAGGTCAGACCACAGAAACCTCGTCTAACAGTTTCAAAATAGAGACATAATTCTTACCTACGGCTTCCGACATGGCCATTTCGCATGTTTTTGAGGTTGAATAATACCCATCGTACTCAGTTTTTTTTACTTCCCAAGCTTCAGTTTTGGTGGCAGCCTGGGTAAGTTGGGGGTAATAAAACCCTCGGTCGCCTGCCATGCCGCAGCAACCTGCAAAAGTAGGCACATCAGCTTGAACAGCGCAAGCTTTTCCTATTTGTTGTAACTTGTACAGCGAACCCATTTTGTGTACCGAACAAACGGGATGAAATACCACTTTGTCCTTAGGTTTAGTGATTTGTAATCGAGGTAAAAGTACATCCGAAGCAAAGTCTATCACGTCTAAAAAGGCCATTTTGTCAAAACGAGCTTTGTTTTCATTGGTCAAGTAGGAACGTGAACTTTTGAGCGTTTGGGTACAGCTCGTCACGTCCATCACGATGGCTATTTTCCCTTCTTCAGAACTTCGCCAGAGTTTTTCGATGGTTTGATTGGCCGTAAAACGATAAGCATCAGCAAAACCTTTGGAAGAAAAAACCTGCCCACAACACGTCCCATGGCTATCATTCGGAATAATCACTGATACGTTAGCTTTTTGGCAAACCGAAGCAAATGACTGAAAAATATCTCCCCCCATCATGCGAGAAATGCACGAAGAAAAATAAACGATTTTTTGGAAATCTGGACTTGACAGCGTTGCGGTTTCGGCTAAGAAACTTTGAGATATTTGAGCCGAAGGCTGCATTTGATTTGACCACAGTGGTAAAGAAGGAATGGCTTTTTTTGTCAAAACGGTCAAATTTTTCATAAAATTCTTCCCAAAAACACCATTCATGGCAACGCCCGATTTTATGGCAAATCGCGTTGTTGTTTCAAGTAGGCTAAAGTTTTTTGCTAAGAAAAGAGCTGTTTTGTTCTGAAACGGCGAATGATTTTCGCGTCGCAAACGCTTTATCAAATCGCCCGTATTGATGTCCACGGGGCAATTATTGGCGCACATACCATCCACGGCGCAGGTTTCAATACCATCAAAAGTATAATCTTTCAGTAAGGCTTCTTTGGTAGCTACTTCGCCTGCTTCGTCTAAGCGTTTGATAGCTCGGCGCACCCCAATCCGACGGCGTGGTGTAAGCGTCAAATCTCGACTAGGGCAACTTGATTCACAAAATCCGCACTCAATACACTTATCCACTTCTTCCTCCACAATGGGCATTACTTTGAGGTTGTGGATGTGGGTGAGTTTGTCTTCTGTGATAATAATACCAGGGTTGAGCAAATGCGTAGGGTCAATCAGTGCTTTGAGTTTTTTCATAATTTCGTAGGCATCTGTCCCCCATTCGGTTTCGATATAGGCTGACACGGCTCGGCCCGAACTATGTTCGCCTTTTAAAGCACCATTGTATTTTCTTAAAACCAAATCAAATAGCTCGTCGTTGAATTTCTCATAATGGTCAATATCGGGTTGTGTCGCGTACGACTGTGAAATAACAAAGTGCAAATTACCATCTTTGGCATGGCCGAAAATGATACCGTTTTCGTATTTGTATTTGTCAAACAACTTTTGAACATCGACTACGGCCTCTCCCAGTCGTTCGACAGGGAAGGTGAAGTCTTCCATCAATGCTGAAGTGCCTTTGGCTCGCATCCCCGCTACAGATGGGTACATGCCTTTGCGAATTTTCCACAGTAACGCCTGTTCTTTGGGATCTTGGGTAAACTCGGGT
>JBDHXS010000203.1:0-9854 GCA_039810845.1 Runella sp.
ACCTGTTTGTTCTTGGCTGGACAGTTTTGATTATAGTAATCAACTCTTGCAATAGTCAAAGTCAATCAACTAAGGAAAATCAGATTGTTCATTCTCAAATTGACACCACACGGTTGAAATACACCAAAGGAGTTCGTTCAATTTTAGAAGATAGTAAAGGAAATATTTGGTTTGGCAGTCATAACGAAGGTGTGTGTATGCTTCAGAATGGTCGGTTGCACTATTTTACAACCCAAAACGGATTGAGTGACAACCAGGTGAGAAGTATTTATGAAGATAAAAATGGTATCATCTGGTTTGAATGTGGAATTGGGTTAAGTAGATATGATGGTGAAAAAATGACTGTTTACAATGAAAAAAAGTATGATTCAAAAAACGGGTGGAAATTAACGGATAGTGACCTTTGGTTTAAAGGGGATGAAACTGCGGGTTACAATAAACTTGAAGGTGGCCCAGGTGTGTATCAATATGATGGAAAAAACCTCTACTACCGCACCTTCCCAATAAAACCAAAATTAGGAGAGGAAAACGCGTATTCAATTTCAACACCTTTTGTCAGAAGTAAAAATGGAATGGTTTGGTTTGGAACTTATAATGCCTTGATTGGGCATGATGGTAAGCAATTTAAAATATATACTGATGACTCATTAGGATTGAATGGCCCCCCAACCGAATCTCTGCATATTCGGTGCATAATGGAAGACAGCAAAGGTAATTTATGGATTGGAAACAATAGCGGGGGCAGTCCAATTGGGGGCATCGGGGTAGTAAAATATGATGGCAAAAAATTCATCCATTTTACCAAACAACTTCAATTAAGAAAAGAAGATACCAAAGGTAATTCCCTGGACAGAGTTTTTTCGATAGGTGAGGACACTTTGGGTAACATTTGGTTTGGAACAGTAAATTCAGGTGTGTGGCGATACGACGGGCATACCATGAAAAATTTTACCCAAAAAGATGGCCTCGATGGTGACTTTACTTGGATTATTTACAAAAGCAAAGCGGGTGAATTGTGGTTTGGTGGAGGCCCCAATGGTGTATATCGTTTCAATGGCAAGTCTTTTGAACGAAAATATTAACTAAGACAACAATCTATATTGCTAGGCAGCTTTCTTTAACTATTACCCACTGATTTACGCCGATTGAAAGTCGCAGAAGGCGCTGATTAATGACCATATAAAGCCCTTTTTCAGCGAGAATCAGCGTTTGTAATTCTGCGGCTTTCTGCGGGTAAAAAATAAAATTAGAAAAAAATAGCGCCCCTTTTAAGGTCTCAAAAAAATGATGAAATACCTTCCTATTTATGCCTTGGTCTCTGTGGTTATTTTTTGTACATCTTGCAGCGGACAAGAAAAAACAAACACACAAAAAGGCTCAAATACGTCCAAACCAAGCCCCAAAGTCATAAAGAACTTTAAGTCCGTGGGGGTGGCGCCCGATTTTGACACGACTTTGGTCAGCCAATACATCCGAAGTATTTTTCAGGATTCAAAAGGGAATTTATGGTTTGGTACCATAAGGGAAGGCGTCGTGAGGTACGATCAAAAAACCTTAACCTACTTTTCCAATCCCGACGGATTTTATAATCAAACCGTTTATGCCATCAATGAAGATAAAGAAGGCAATATGTGGTTTGGGACTGACCAAGGAGTATATAAATATGACGGAAAAACGTTTAAAAATTATAGCCAAAAAGACGGTCTAAACCACGTTGACATCACTCGAAAAGGCATTCTTGTTGACAAATCAGGCAATATTTGGGTGGGTACGCACGGCGGCGTTTACCGATATGCCCCTGTGGCAGATAGCGAAGGCCGAAAATGTTTTTCAATATTTAAGGAGCTTGGCACGGTAAATATTGAAGGTATGATGGAAGACAAAAAGGGCAACATCTGGTTTGCGTCTTCTGGCGTCGGGGTCTTTCGTTTTGATGGAAAAACAATTGTAAACTTCAATGAAAAGGAAGGTTTAGGAGGGAATTATGCGGGAGGCATAGCAGAGGACAAAGTTGGAAATATATGGTTTACCATGAAAAACGGCATTTGTAAGTACGACCCAAAACAGGAAGTGGGGAAAAGATTTACCGAATACACGTCCAAAGACGGATTAGGGGGAACGGAGTTTTGGGGAATCATCATTGAGCAATCAGGTATCATTTGGATTACCGCCCGAGGCAGCACGACGCGCTTTGACCCTTCTGTTTCCTTGCCAAATCCTAAAGCATTTACCGTGTTTACCCCTACTGATGGCTTAAATTGCTGTGTTCAAAGCATGTTTCAGGATAAATCAGGGAATATGTGGTGGGGTGCAGGACAAGGACTCTATCGTTTCGATGGCAAGCGCTTTTATCAAGTGAAAAAGAAGGGGCCTTGGTAGGATGAGAAAATTATTCAACTGGCCTGTTTTTCTCGCCTTGAACCTATTTTTATTTTTTAGCTTATTAGCTACCTTCACTTCGTGTAGTGCAAAAAAAACCTCACAAGTTGTCGTCTTAGGTGATACTGTTTCACAGCTTGACAAGGCTATATTGGTTATTTTTCAGGACAAAAGTAATAATTATTGGTTTGGAAGCGACGGCCAAGGCGTTTACCGCTATGACGGAAAAACCATCCTTCATTTTACGACCAAAGACGGGTTGTGCAACAATCGAATTCGGGAGATTCAAGAAGATAAATCAGGCAATCTGTACTTCACTACCCTCGACGGTATCAGCAAATTTGATGGACAACGATTTATCACATTAGTTCCAACGAAAAACATTTTCCCAACGAATGAGTGGAAATTACAACCCGATGATTTGTGGTTCAAAGGCGCATCAGGCGAGGGTGGAGTATATCGTTGTGATGGAAAGGCACTACACTTTTTGAAGTTTCCAAAGCACTACCTCGAAGATGAGTTTTATTCAAAATACCCCAATATTCCTTATAGCCCTTATGATGTTTATACGATTTATAAAGACAGAAAAGGGCATATTTGGTTTGGTACTTCAAATTTTGGCCTATGTCGCTTTGACGGAAAAGCATTAAAGTGGATATATGAAAAGGAACTAACAGAAACCCCCAGCGGAGGTTCTTTCGGTATTCGTTCTATCCTTGAAGATAACAACCAGAAGTTTTGGTTTTGCAATACCCACTATCGCTATACCATTGACCCACCCGCCACGCCCGCCGAGTATGGAAACGACAAGGGAAAAGACTTAATTAATTACAAAAGAGAGAAAGGGATTGAGGGTTTAAAAACCGCTGCCGGAGAGGATTTGATTTATTATATGTCTATCGTAGAAGACAATAAACAAGGCTTGTGGATGGTGACCTATGACACAGGGGTTTGGCACTATGATGGAAAAAATATAACGCATCATCCTGTCAAAGAGGGTTCGAAGGATATTACGCTGTTTTCCATTTACAAAGATAGACAAGGCAACTTATGGCTTGGCACACACCTAACGGGAGTTTATAAGTTCAACGGTAAAACATTCGAGAAATTTCGACCATGATAACAGAGAATCGTAATCTGAACCAACTACTAATCATTGCTTTATTTTTGTCATTTTCTGCCTATTCACAAGGCAAAGCAGATTTATCTCTCAAAGAGAGCACCATTTTTTGGAAAGGGAATTATGCCATTGGAACGAATGCCCACGAAGGAACATTGCAGTTTTTGTCAGGGATATTGACCCAATCTGCCAATAATAAAGTCACGGGTGGGAGCTTCATCATTGATATGAATTCCCTAAAAAACACCGATATAGAAGATGAAAAAGGACGAAAAAATATAGAAGAACACCTGAAATCGAACGACTTTTTTGACGTCAAAAAGTACCCTACAGCCACTTTTACAATTGTCAAAATAGAACCTACCACTATTGCAGATAAATATGCCGTAACGGGCGATTTATTAATGAAAGGGATAAGTAATCGTATCGTTTTTACAGCCCTCATCAACCAAAACAAAGAGGCAATTTCCGTAAAAGCCGACCATACACTTATCCGTACCCTGTGGGGGATTACCTACAAATCCCAAAGCGCTTTTGATTTTGGTAATCTTAAAAATGATTTGATTGCCAATGCCGTTCCCATTAAGATGGAATTGTTGTTCCGAAAGAAATGATACGTCAGTAACAAAACTATTAAGCTATTTCTACTAAATTTGATACAGAACTTATGGAAATCATGACGGGGAAATTGGCAATTGGGGCTTCATTGTTGGTCATCAGCCTGCTGTTTGGACGGTTGGCATGGATAAGTCCTGCCCCTGAGGATACCAACCAGCAACGCTTTGAAGAAAAAAACAATCTCGCACTTCGCCGTACGGGACATCGCCTGCTGTTGGCAAGCGGCGATTCTACATCTCGTATTCCTGCGGTCAAAAAATTAGGAGCCAATTCGTATGTCATTCAGTTAAACAGACCGTTTGATTACGACAAATTACCCCCTTTATTACAGGAGTCGCTTGACCTACATGGCATTCAAAACAACTACGATGTAGCGGTAGTAGATTGTAAAACAAATGAGTTGCAATTGGGCTATAATTTTGTGGATTATATCAAAAATAAGGAAGTCGCCTGCATTGGTCGTGAGCAACTGATGGGTTGTTACAATTTAAAAATAACGTTTGCATCATCTGCCAATCCTCCTAGCTCAACGAATCCTGTCTGGTGGACGTTAGGGCTGGGTTTGGTCTTAGTCGGCATTTCGTATGGCGTATGGTCGCGAAAAAAAACAAGTACGCCGCCAGCCATTGAAACACTTCACGAACAGCCGATTGAAAAACCTGCACCTGCACGACTGACGTTTGGAACATCGAGTATGGATTTAGAAAATCAAATGCTTTACATTGCTAACACACAACAAAGCCTGACCTACCGCGAGGCAAAATTGCTCCACTTGTTTGTGAACAATCAGAATCAACTCCTTGAAAGAGAATTTATTCTAAAATCGGTTTGGGAAGACGAGGGCATTATTGTGGGGCGCAGTATTGATGTTTTTGTCTCACGCCTACGAAAATTACTCCAGGAGGACACTTCCCTAAAAATTGTGGCCGTTCACGGTGTTGGCTATCGCTTAGAAGTAGCCACTCCCTAAAATGCATGGATAACTGTCAATAAATAACCGTTTTCTTTTCCCTATGTTTCGCAATTACTTCAAGATCGCCTTGCGCCACTTGTGGCAAAACCGTTTGTATTCAGGTATCAACATCGTCGGATTGGCACTTGGGTTAACCTGCGTGCTCTTGGCAGTGCTATACATTCAGGATGAGCACCATTTTGATGCTTTTCATCGGCATAACCCCCATCTTTACCGAATCACTACCACAGCTATTGAAACTAAGGGCGAAAGCCCCCAAGTTTCGGGGGGAACAGGACAAGTCCAAGGACCTGCGTTTAAAGCGGCTGTTCCTGAAGTATCGGAATACGTCAGAGTCATGGGAGGAAGTATTTTCGGCGATGTACGTTCGGGCCAAAACGTAATGAAAATGCAGTTGCTGTTTGCTGACAGTAATTTTTTTGATGTTTTCAGCTTTAAACTTATCCACGGCAATCCGAAAACTGTGTTGAAAGAGGTCGGTTCAGTGGTAATTCCCGAAAAAACGGCGCTCAAATTTTTCAATACTACCGATGTCGTCGGGAAAACGCTGCACTTAGAAGCCGACCCTTCTGCGCAAAGATTAGGCAAACCGCTGGTTATTTCGGGAGTAGTGGAAAACCCTCCGTCTAATTCGTCCATTCAATTTGATGTACTACACCCTTTTTCCTTTATGCAACTGAGTTTTGAGGATACGTATTGGCTGAATGCCTATTTGGGAACGTTCGTCGTGTTGACGCCCACGGCCGACAAAGCGGCGGTCATTCGCAAATTCAACCAAATTCACGCCCGAAACGCCCAAAAACAAATCAAAGACAATGGCTTTGATCCTCAAGTGCGTTATGGCCTGCAACCGATTACCGATATGCACTTATATCCGCTTCATACTGGCGGAGAAGGCGGGGCTGTCAATTACAGCAACCCCATGTATTCGTATCTGTTCTTGGGGATTGCCCTGTTTATTTTGATGATGGCAAGTATCAATTTTGTCAACATCACCATCGCAAGCTCTCTTAAACGAGCCAAAGAAGTAGGAATCCGGAAAGTGACAGGCAGCCGACAGCGTCAAATCATCTTTCAATTTTTAGGCGAATCTTCCATTCTGTGTTTCGTTTCTCTTTTGTTGGCTACGATACTAACCATCCTTGTTTTACCAGCTTTTAATGAACTTGCCAATAAACAGTTTACGCTCAGTCAACTGATCAACCTGGAGTTTATTGCAGCCGTTGTCGGAGTCTTGGTGCTGAATATCCTGTTATCTGGTCTCTATCCTGCCTATGTCTTGTCTAAATTCAACCCCACAGAAGTACTTTATCGAAAACAAAAGCTATTGGGAAAAAGCTACTTAGGACAAGGGTTGGTGCTTTTTCAATTTTCTTTGGCAGTAGTTTTAATCATTGCCTCGTTCGTCTTTTTTCAGCAGATGGACTTCATTCGTACCAAAGACTTGGGATACAACCCTTATCAAGTCATCCGCTCGTACATCAGCGGTGACCGCGAAACCAAACCCATTGCCGAATTTCTCAAAAACGAATTGGCGAAAGAACCTTCTGTTGTACAAACGTCATTTGGAGGAGATTGGGGAAATAATCATACGGTTGTCATTAATCATCAAACCATTAGGGGCTTTTATCAGATTGCCGACAACAACTTTTTCTCTGTGATGGGAATCCGTCTACAAAAAGGTCGGCTTTTTACCGCTTCAAGCGCCGCAGAAGTTATTGTAAACGAAGCCTTTGTTAAAGCGACAGGGCTAAAAAACCCCTTAGGTGAAATGGTAACGTTGGAATCTCACTTCGGGAGATCGCCCTCTCAAATTGTGGGGGTGGTCAAAGATTTTCATTTCAACTCACTGCGCAACCGTATCATGCCCTTGGTCATGACCCCCAGCAATGTTCACTATGGCGGTATTTGGATAAAAGTGAATAAACATCGTCAACAGGAAGCTGTACGCGCCTTTGAGCGAATCTACCGCAGAGCCCTCCCTAACGCAGTATTCGAATACGATTTTCTGGATGAACTCAACAACCAGGAATATCTTCAGGAACAGCGTTGGCAATGGATCATAGGTATCGCTACGTTGTTGTCACTGATTCTTTGCGGCATGGGATTGTTCGGCGTCATGCATTTGGCCATTCACCAACGCACCAAAGAAATAGGCGTCCGCAAAGTGCTGGGGGCCTCGGTTAGAAGCATTGTCCTGCTGCTGACTAAAAATGTAGTAAGGCCAGTAGTGCTTTCTTCAATAATCGCTTCTCCTATAGCTTATTATCTTTTGCAGCAATGGTTAGCTAATTTTGCTTACCGAATAGAACTTTCGGGTACGGTATTTATCGGTGCAGGAGGCTTGGCGCTGTTGATAGCACTACTCACTGTAAGCAGCCAAGCACTAAAGGCTGCTTGGGCAGATCCTGTTCATTCTATTAAGCAGGAATAACCGCTGGAACATTCCCGAATACGCGAAAAAGTCATAAATTTCCCTAAAAACCCCTAATTTTGCGATACAAATAGTGCCCCTCACCCCAAAGGGGGATTTGTACGTACCATAAAAGAGCTTCCCATTGGGGCTGGGGGCTGGGTAATCTATGAAAATTTCTTACAATTGGCTTAAACAACTCATTGATATTCAGGAGTCTCCCGAAGAAGTTGGTAAATTATTGACCGCAACGGGCTTGGAAGTAGAAGGAATCGACCCCGTCGAACGTGTCAAAGGCGGATTGGAAGGAATCGTGGTAGGAGAAGTTCTCACCTGCGAGCCGTTTACTGTCAAAGAAAAAACATTACACCTCACCACCGTTGATACTGGCGCAGGCGAACCAAGCACGATTGTTTGCGGAGCTGCCAACGTGGCAGCGGGGCAAAAAGTGATTGTCGCTACCGTCGGGGCAACCATTTATCCTACCGAAGGCGAGCCGTTTACGATTGGCAAACGTAAAGTGTACGGCCAGCCGTCGGAAGGGATGATTTGTGCCGAAGACGAAATCGGTATCGGTCACTCTCACGCGGGCATTATGGTGCTAGACACCGATTTGCCCAACGGAACTCCTGCTGCGCAGTATTTTGGCGTATTGCCCGACTACGTAATTGAAATTGGTCTCACTCCTAACCGCGCCGACGCGGCGTCGCACCTTGGCGTCGCTCGCGACTTGAAAGCAGTTTTGGGTCGTGAATTGACCAAGCCGTCGGTAGAAACATTCGACCAGTTGCCAGTAACGAGTCTCCCAGTTTCCATCGAAGTAAGTGTCGAAAATACCGAAGCTGCGCCACGTTATGCGGGCGTTTGCTTGGCAGGATTGACTGTGGGTGAGTCGCCAGAGTGGCTCAAAGAAAAATTGCAAGCGGTAGGTGTCCGTTCGATTAACAACGTTGTGGACATCACCAACTTTATCTGTCATGAACTGGGACAACCACTACACGCGTTTGATGCGGCGAAAATCACGGGCAATAAAGTCATCGTGAAAAACCTACCCGAAGGAACTCCTTTTGTGACCCTCGACGGCGTAGAACGCAAACTCTCTGAGCGTGACTTGATGATTTGCAACGCCGAAGAACCGATGTGTATCGGTGGGGTTTTTGGGGGTACAAAGTCAGGGGTGACCGAAAATACAACCGCAATTTTCTTGGAAGCTGCGTATTTTTCGCCAGCGTCGATTCGTAAAACGGGTACTTTCCATACCCTCAAAACCGACGCATCTTTTCGTTTTGAGCGTGGAACTGACCCTAATATGCCCATTTATGCCCTCAAACGTGCGGCATTGCTGATTTTGGAAGTGGCAGGCGGGCACATTGCGTCGGAAGTGGTAGATATTTATCCTAACCCGATTCCGAACCACGAGGTAGCCGTAAAATACCGAAATATTGACCGCTTGATTGGAAAATCGCTTGACCGCGACTTGATTAAGCAGATTTTGACAAGCCTCGACATCGAAATCCAAAACGAAACGCCCGAAGGTTTCTTGGCATCGGTGGCTCCTTACCGCGTTGATGTGACGCGTGAGGCGGACATTGTGGAAGAAATTTTGCGGATTTATGGGTTCGATAACATCGAGTTGTCGGAACACTTGTCGGCCAACTTCCTCTCGGGCTTTCCATTGGTGGACCCCGACAAACAAAAATTACGCATTGCCAATATCTTGGCAGGAAATGGCTTTAACGAAACCATGACCAATTCGCTCACCAAACCAGCCTACAACGAAGCCGTGCGGGCGAGTTTAGTTGGGGAAGATGTAGTGATGCTCAACCCGTTGAGTGAAGACTTGTCGGTGATGCGTCAGACAATGTTATTCTCAGGGTTAGAGACGTTGGCCTACAACCTCAACCGCCGTCAGCGCGACCTTAAGATCTGTGAATTTGGAAAAACCTACCACAAAGTAGAAGGCAAATACAAAGACGTTGCCCACCTTGTGTTGTTGATGGCAGGACACCAACAAGCCGAAAGTTGGGTAGCCAAAGACCAAAAGCTGGCGTTCCACGATTTGGCCTCTATGGTGCATTTGGTACTTAGTGCTTTCCGAGTGCAAGGAGTTGAAAAACAAGAGATTCAGGATAAAACAGTTTTTGAATACGGGCTTACTTATACCGTAAAGAAAAAACCCGTGGTGAGTTTTGGACAAGTAAAAGGCAAACACACCAAAATGCTCGACATCAAGCAGCCTGTGTTTTATGCCGACTTCGACTGGGCGTATTTGTTGAAACAATACCAAGACAAAGTTCGCTTTACGGAAGTATCAAAATATCCCGAAGTACGCCGCGATTTGTCGCTGGTGA
>JBDHXS010000204.1:0-9764 GCA_039810845.1 Runella sp.
TTTTCGACGAACGTTTGGTCGTTTACTTTTGGCTTTCATACAGTCTTTCCTGATTTAGAATGGGTAGAAATTCGCTGACATAATCAGCGTTCGTATTTTTTCTATTTCACCCAATTAATTCTCATTCTTAATGAAAACATACCAGCAAAGAACCGTCCTTATGGTCGGGATGGGCTGGGCGTTCGGAACACTGGCATTTGCTCAAAATGTACTGACTGCCGATGAAGCCGTTGACAAAGCGCTCAAAAACAGCCCTGCCCTTAAAGCAGCAGCGTTAACCATAAAACAATCGGAAGATTTGGTGCGTTCTACCCGTAACATTCCGAATCCAGACTTAACATTTGACAGCCCCACAGGACAGTTTTATACCTTGGGCGTACAGCAATCTTTTCGATTTCCGACGGTCTATAAATACCAAAGTCAATTGCAAAATCAGCAAATTGGATTGGTGCAAAAAGAGCAATTGATTACCCAAAATGATATTAAATTTAAGGTAAGGGTTATTTATCAGTCCATTCAAGCGGCAGAGGCTAGGCGTCAGCAAATCGCTGCGCAAGACAGTGTATATGAGCAGATTCGACAAGCAGCCCAACGCCAATTTGAAGTAGGGACGATTGAAAAACTCGTTCTAACTTTTGCAGAAACCCAAGCGGACGAAGTACACAATGCGTTGGCCGAAGCTACTCAGCAAGTGATAACCACCAAAGCTCAACTGCGATTATTGATGCAAGGTGGAGATGAGAAAGAGCAAGATTTTCAAATTCAGCCTCTTACCAACTTGCCTCTTGCCAATTTACCCTCTAAAGAACTCGCCCAAAATCCATTCATTCAATCAGCAGAACAAGCTGCTCTAATCAGCAAAAAAGCCATTGACATCGAGAAAGCCAATGCGCTACCAGGTTTTATGGTCGGATATTACAATCAAGGTACCAGAGAAAGTAACTTAGGTCTTAGGCTTCGGGCAGGGGTGAGTATTCCGCTGTGGGTAGGGCAATATAAAAGTCGCATTGCTGCTGCTCAAACAGGCCATGAAATAGCCAAACAACGTATCGAAGCCCAAAAGTTAACGCTTTCTACCGATTTACAAGTTGCTCAAGGCGATTTGGTTCGTTATCGCAATTCGCTTAACTATTTCCAGACTACCGCCTTACGTCAAGCTGATGAGTTGATTGCTATCGCCCGACGATTGTTTGAAGGGGGGCAAACAGACTATATAGGTTTTCTACGAACCACTAATGATGCCTTCAATATCAAACTTAGGTATTTGGAAACATTACAGTATTATCACCAAACTGTCTTGACAATCAATTATTTAATAGGAGATTTATGAAAAAGATATATAGCCCCCTAACCCCCGTTGGAGGAATTGTTAGAGGCCTCATTGTAAGCTTAAATAAACTCATTTGTTTTTTAGTATTCTTCCTGTTGGGAATGGGGAGCTTTACTTATGCTCAGCACATGCACGCTGATGGTACCATGCATGATGACCATGACCACGGAGCCCATGAGCTAGCGGCTGAAACCATCAAAGTAAAAAAGGCCGAAGCGGTATCCGATCGCTATGAGTTGGTTTTAAAGTACGAACACCTCCATGCCAACGAAGCTGGAAAACTGACGCTCTACGTTGCCGACCCTGCGTCTAATCGACCTATTAGCAATGCAAAAATCGCACTTTCGGCCTCGTTAGATTCCAAAGCTACGTTTGACATAAAACCCAAAGAGGCGGGCATCTATGAGGTTACGTCGCGTTTTAGTCGGGAGCGTACCTTTTCACTCACCGCCAAAATTGAAGGTATCAATGGCCCCGATTTGATGGTGCTGAAAGGAGTATTGGTAGGCCACGATGAGTCGGAACATGCCCACGAAGAAGCCAACGAACAAACAAATGAATGGCAAATCGACAATTGGCGAATGTGGGTGATGTTTGGCGGTGGTTTGATAATTGGTTTAATCGCCATGTTTTTGGCCATGAGAAAAAACCGAACCCTTTTTTCGATTCTTCTCATCGGCGCTTGCCTTTTTCCGACCTATCAGCCTAGTCAGGCTCAAGAAGATGGACATAATCACGAGGGAGAGCAAAATACGAAAGGACAACAAGCCAATGGTGATGCGTTTGAAGTACCTAAAGAGACACAATTCTTGTTTGAAGTACTGACCAATCCTGTTGAAACGGGCAACTTCCGCGAAACTACCCAGTTGTATGGAACGGTGATTCCTGCTTCTACGGGGATGGCGGTGGTGCAAACGCCACAAGTGGGGCGCATCGTGTCGCTTACGACCCGAGTGGGGCAGCGTGTCAACAAAGGACAGACGTTGGCGGTCGTCGAACAGACCATCGACGCCAGTACGCAGGTGAGTTTGCAAGCCGAACGCAACAATTTGGAAGTGGAATTGGCGACGGCTCAAAAAGAGTACGACCGCTTGAAAAAAATCGAAGACATTGCTGCCAAACGTGATATGGTTGAAGCCGAAGCCCGTCTTCGCAAAGCGCAAGAAAACCTCAAAGTGTTTAACAACATTGCTAAAAATGGCAAAGGTAATAGCCGCTTGGTCGCGCTTACCGCACCGATTTCGGGTGTAGTGGCACCGTTTGCGGTGGCAATTGGCTCAACAGTGGGTACAGGCGAAACGCTTTTTACCATTACCAATCTCAACAAAGTATATGTCGAAGCTCAGGTATTTGAACAAGACGCTGATAAAGTTCGCTTAGGAACAGGCTTCGAGGTGGAATGCCAGCGAGACAGTGAAAAACATAAAACCAATCGAGTGCGGTTATTGTCGGCGGCGCAAGTCGTAAATGCCAACCAATCACAAAAAATGCTTTTTGAAGTCGAAAACCCCGATGGTGATTTTAAAATTGGCGAATACGTGACTGTGCGAGCGCAAGCACGCGACGAAAATCGGACGTTGGCATTGCCCAATAGCGCACTAAGCCAGCTCAACGGCAAACCTTGTGTGTTTGTAAAAGAGTCGCCTGAGCGTTTCAGGGTGGAATATGTGGCGATTGGCAACAACAACGGAGCATCTACGACTATTTTGAAGGGTGTACATTCGGGAGAAAAAGTAGTAGTATCTTCTTCTTATCAATTGAAAATGATTTTCCTGAATCAGTAATATGCTCGATAGAATAATAAAATTCTCGCTAAACAATCGGCTGATTGTATTGGCGTTTGCGGGGGTATTGTTGGTTGGAGGAACCTATACGGCGATTCGACTGCCGATTGATGTATTGCCCGACCTGAACCGAGCTCGCGTGACGATATTCTTGGAGTCCAACGGTTTAGCTCCCGAAGAAATAGAAACCCAAGTGGTATTACCCGTCGAAACTGCCCTCAATGGCGCGCCAGGTGTAGAGTCGGTGCGAAGTAGTTCGGCGATTGGCTTGGGGATGGTCTATGTGGAGTTTGACTGGAATACCGAAATCTACCGAGCGCGGCAGTTGGTGGCCGAAAAACTTCAAACCGTGACTTTACCCAACGGAATTAAGCCGATTATGGGGCCTATTTCGTCGGTAATGGGACAGTTTATGTACGTCGGAATGAGTGCCGATAGTACATCGCCTGCCGAGCTTCGAACCTTGGCCGATTTTACCGTTCGGCGTCGATTGTTGACCATCAAAGGAGTAGCGCAAGTGATTCCGATTGGGGGCGACCGTTTGCAGTACCAAGTGCAAGTGTCGAGTAGTAAGCTCAAACAATTTGGAGTAGGACTCGATGAAGTGGAAAAAGCATTATCGCTATCATCGCGCAATACCACGGGAAATTTTTACTACGAGTACGGTTCTGAAGTCTTGATTCGAAACGTAGGGCGGGCCGAATCGCTGGACGATTTGGCCAATACGGTCGTAATCAGTCGACAGGGTCAACCTGTGCTACTCAAACAGGTGGCCGACGTAAAATTTGGAGCGGCCTTTAAGCGAGGAGACGGAAGCATCAACGGGAAACCTGCGGTGATTATGGCGGTAGAAAAACAACCAGGTGCCAATACCGTAGCCTTGACCGATGAGGTCGAGAAAGCCTGCCAAGAGCTTCGGCCTGCGTTGCCGCGTGATGTGTCGTTGAACCCGAAGATTTTTCAGCAAAAATCATTTATTGAAAACTCCATCCACAACGTCATCGAGGCATTGCGGGATGGGTTTATATTGGTGGTGGTGATTTTATTCCTGTTTTTAATGAATTTCCGAACGACGGTTATTACGCTGACTGCCATTCCGCTGTCGTTGGTGATGACGGCTATTATTTTTCAATTGTTTGATATTTCCATCAATACCCTGACATTGGGTGGGCTGGCGATTGCCATCGGTGAGTTGGTCGATGACGCCATTGTCGATGTTGAAAATGTCTTTCGACGGTTGAAAGAAAACCAAGCCACAGGTAACCCCAAATCAACGCTTCGGGTAGTATATGAAGCCAGTTCCGAAGTGCGTAATTCGATTGTCTATGCTACCATTATTGTGGTTCTCGTATTCGTTCCGTTGTTTTTTATGGAAGGGGTCGAGGGGCGGATTTTTGCGCCATTGGGGTTGGCTTACATCACTTCGATTATCGCTTCGTTGTTGGTATCGCTTACTGTTACGCCTGTGTTGTGTAGTTATCTAAGTCCCCCATCCCCCAATGGGGGAGCTATTTTTACCCCCCCATCGGGGGACGGGGGGCTGGTAAGGTGGCTTAAAAAGCAGGATACGAAGCTTTTACAGTGGGCATTGCAGCGGCCAAAGGCAATTATAGTTACAGCAATATTGCTGATTATGGCTTCGGTCGGGACGCTTCCTTTTTTGGGAACGGAGTTTTTGCCTCCTTTCAATGAAGGTTCGTTTACCATCAACCTGATTGCCAGTCCTGGAACCTCCTTGGAAGAGTCGAATCGGTTGGGAACCTTGGCCGAAAAACTCATGTTGAAAGTCCCCGAAGTAGAATATGCAAGTCGTCGTACAGGACGCGCCGAACTCGATGAGCACGTCGAGCCCGTCAGCCGTTCAGAAATTGAAGTAGAATTAAAACCCGATACCAAGCGAAGTCGGGATGAAATCATTGCAGATATTCGAAATAAATTGTCTATTCTTCGCGGGGTGACGGTCGTTGTCGGACAACCTATCTCGCACCGAATTGAGCACTTGCTTTCGGGAGTACAGGCGCAAATAGCACTTAAACTCTACGGCAACGACTTAGCCGAACTTCGCACGACCGCAGGCCAAATTAAAAACTTGATGCAAGGGGTTGAAGGGGTCGTGGACTTGAACATTGAGCGTCAAGTGATGGTACCTCAGTTGCAGATTCGTATCAAACGCGACGCGCTCCAACGTTTTGGACTGCAAGCGGGTAAAGTGGCGGAGGAACTCGAAGTGTTTTACAACGGAAAAGTGACAGGTCAGATGTACGATGGACAAAAAACGTTTGATATTCTCATTCGTGCCAACGAACACGAACGTTCAAACCTTGAAGCCATCCGCAACACTCAAATCAGTACTCCTGATGGGACATTGGTGCCTTTGGAACAGATTGCTGACATCGAACAAACCGTGACCGTCAACCAAGGGATGAACGAAAATACCCAACGGAGGATGGTAATTTCGGCCAATGTTCAAGAACGAGATTTGGGAAGTACCGTCGAAGAAATAAAAAAGCAAGTGGGCAAGTTGCAACTTCCCCAAGGTACGTATGTCGTTTATTCGGGATTGATTGAGAGCCAAGAGTCAGCTGCGCAATTGATAAGCCTCTTGAGTATTCTTTCCATCGTCAGTATTTTCTTGGTGCTTTTTTCCCATTTCAAATCAAGCCGCATTGTGTTGCAAATTATGCTCAATGTTCCTCTGGCGCTGGTGGGGAGTGTGGTGGCAGTGTTGCTTTCGGGGGGCGTATTTTCGGTAGCAACGTTGGTGGGTTTTATTACCCTGACGGGAATCGCAAGCCGCAACGGTATCATGATGATTTCGCATTATATCCACCTTGTTGAGCACGAAGGTGAGCATTTTGGGAAAGAAATGATTATCCGTGGTTCGCTCGAACGCCTCGTTCCAGTACTAATGACGGCCTTGGTGGCAGCCCTAGCGCTCATTCCCCTTACCCTAGATCCCCAAGCCGCAGGCAAAGAAATTCTCTACCCTGTGGCGACGGTTATCTTGGGGGGATTGATTTCGAGTACGTTACTTGATATGGTAGTAACGCCCGTTGTGTTTTATGTTTTTGGAGAAAAAGCCCTTGGCACTTATTTCAAAGAGAAAAATAAGGTTCGGGAGTTTTAAGCATGTTCTAAAATAAACGCAGGATCGATGGCTAATTTTTGATACAGTCGTTTCGCTAAATCCATGTTGACCTTACGCTTGCCCGTCATCACCTCTGAGAGTCGGGTAGGCTGATGTCAAGACCCCCTCAAAAACCTGTTTTATAGAACGTTTACAAGAGATTATTGTGGGAAAGTACAAAAAATAGGAGAAATCGCTAATTATTTGCGAGAGACAAACTTTTTCTCGTAGATACTGGTTAAATTTACGAAATATTCATCCACTTCATGCTGTTTCATCAACGCATACGACAAACTATTGCTCAGGGCTTCTTGGTGTTATTCACCTTGATGTTGCTCAATGGCATTGTGTTTCGCCATGCGCACAAGCTCTCAAGTGGAAAGATTATTACCCACGCTCACCCTTCCAAAGCCACCAATTCCAATACGCCTTTTCAGCCCAACGACCACACCAAAAACGAACTGTTTTTGCTGGATTCGTTGACCAACGCAACCTACGCCGCACTTACGCTATCGGTGGCATTGGCGGTTTTGAAGCGATTGGTTACCAATTATTCTCCACGTACCTCATTTTACTTATTAGCAGCCTATCGAACTCCTTTTTTCGGAGATTTCTCCCTTCGAGGGCCGCCAACTACTACCCACTCATAGTCTTCGATTTGATGGGAAATAAGCGATTGGTTTTATCAAACGGATAAAATCGCGCATGTACGCTATATTCCTTTCCTTCAAAAACGAAGGCCGTCTCCCTTTTTAATCTTGTTGGTTGTCATCCACGCAAAGTGCTGTGGCTGTCATCGACTCATTTTCGTATCAATTTACATCACTACGTCGAAGACGTATTATCTCTGTGAAACAGAAGGCGGCTTCGAATAAGCTGTACATACATTCCTAACGGCATTCTTACAATGAAGTATTTATCCTTATTATTAGTATTGTTGCTAAAGTCAACCATTATTTTCGCACAAACCGGAAGTATTCGAGGAACTGTAACCGTCAAGGGCAAACCCTTGGAATTTGGAACAGTTGCTTTGAAAAATACCCAATTTGGTACCACGACCGATGAAAAAGGGATTTTTGAAATCAAAAACGTCAAATACGGTTCGTACCAGTTGGTAATTTCGGCCATTGGATACCGTACCATTACGAAGGCCGTGACCATTTCGGAGGCTAAATTTTTCCAAGAATTGACCCTTCAAACCGATGAGTTAGAAAATTCGCTGGCCGAGGTCGTAGTGACAGGAACGATGAAAGAAGTCTCAAAACTAGAAAGCCCCGTTCCTGTTGAAATCTATACCCCCGTATTTTTTAAGCGAAATCCCGTTCCCAATTTATTTGAATCACTGCAAAACATCAACGGGATTCGTCCGCAGTTGAACTGCAATGTTTGTAATACGGGCGATATTCACATTAATGGTTTGGAAGGTCCTTATACCATGATTATGATTGATGGAATGCCCATTGTATCAGGACTTTCGACGGTGTATGGGTTGAGCGGGATTCCAAGTGCACTCATCGAACGGGTCGAAGTAGTGAAAGGCCCTGCCTCTACTTTGTATGGTTCGGAAGCGGTGGGAGGTTTGATTAACGTCATTACTAAAAAACCTTCGTCAGCGCCTTTGGTTTCGGCCGATGTGATGGGAACTTCGTGGGCCGAATTCAATGCTGACTTGGGCTTGAAGTACAAGTTGGGCGAAAAAATCCAATCATTGTTTGGGCTTAACTATTTTAATTTTCAACGCCCAACCGATAAAAATGGCGATGGATTTACGGACATTACGCTTCAAAATCGAATCTCTCTTTTTAATAAATTCAGTATCGACCGTAAAGATAACCGTGTCTTTACCCTCGGAGGGCGCTACGTGTATGAAGATCGCTGGGGTGGCCAAACTCAATGGACGCCTAAATACCGTGGAAGCAACGAGATTTATGCCGAAAGTATCAATACCAAGCGCTGGGAAGTGATTGGGGCGTATCAGTTGCCCGTACGAGAAAAAATTACGTTTCAGTTTTCGGCCAACGGGCACTTGCAGGATTCGTACTACGGCACAACCCCGTACCAAGCGCAGCAGTACATTGGTTTTGGCCAATTTACGTGGGATAAAAAACTCAAAGAGCGCCACGATTTGTTGGTAGGAACGGCTCTACGCTACACTTTTTACGATGATAATACCCCTGCAACGGACGCCGATGGAAAAAATGCGCCCTCAAAAGTGCTATTGCCTGGGTTGTTTGTCCAAGATGAAATCACGCTTACGACCAACCATAAGTTGTTGCTAGGAGCGCGCTATGATTATAACTCTATCCACGGGAGTATCTTAACGCCTCGTTTAAACTATAAATGGACATCTACCGATAAGAAAAACGTGTTGCGGGCAAGTGTTGGAAATGGGTATCGGGTGGCCAACGTATTCACTGAAGACCACGCAGCCTTGACAGGAGCGCGGAAAGTAGAGTTTACCGAAGAATTGAAACCCGAACGCTCTTGGAATGGAAACATCAATTATGTACGCAAATTTTTCTTGGGAAACGGTGGGTACGTAGGACTGGATGCAACGGCTTTTTATACGTTTTTCAACAACCGTATCATTCCTGATTACCTCACTGATCCTAATAAAATTATTTATAGTAACCTGAGCGGAAATGCCGTTTCGCGTGGATTGTCGTTGAATATCGACGTATCGCTCGCCAATGGACTCAAATTTATGACGGGGGCAACAGCCATGGATGTATTCCAGCGCGAAGACGATGGTAGCGGAACGTTGGTGACGCAAACCCAGCTTTTGACCGAAAAATTCACGGGAGTGTGGTCTGTTTCTTATACCTTCCCTCAAATTGGCCTGTCAGTCGATTATACGGGCAATTTGTACGGCCCTATGAAACTGCCTGTATTAGGGCCACTTGACCCTCGTCCTGAGTATTCACCTTGGTGGAGCCTTCAAAATATCCAATTAGGGAAGAAGTTTAACAATGGGTTGGAAATCTATGGGGGCGTAAAAAACCTACTGAATTTTACACCAACCAAAGATGCGATTGCCCGTGCTTTTGATCCGTTTGACACACAGGTAACTTTTGATGCCACAGGTCAAGTAGTACCAACTCCCAATAACCCATACGCGTTGACATTCGACCCGTCATACGTCTATGCCCCTAATCAAGGTATTCGAATATTTGCAGGTGTTAGGTATAACTTATTCAAATGAGAAAAGCCGTTGCTATATTAATTTTTTGTTGGTTTGGGCTTCACAACCTCAAGGTAGAAGCCCAAACTTTGCAATGGACTTCATTTGAACATTTAAACGATAGCTTACGCAAGCAACGACGCCCTCTAATGATTTTTATTCATACCGATTGGTGCAAATATTGTAAAATGATGGAGGTAAAAACCTTCACTGACCCAGTGATTGTGAATACATTAAACAAGAATTTTTATTGCCTTGACCTCAATGCGGAGGATATTCGTACGCTTACCTTTCTCAATAGAAAATATAAGTTTAAACCTTCGGGTGTGAATACTGGAGTTC
>JBDHXS010000205.1:0-9743 GCA_039810845.1 Runella sp.
ATTGGCCGCCCGATTGGGCCTTACCCTGTCGCCCGTTTATGAACGAATCAGGCGTTTGGAGCAGCTTGGGTTTATCAAACAGTACGTGGCTATTTTGGACAAAGACTTGCTTGGGCAGCCGATTACCATCTTTTGCCAAGTATCGATGCGTTACCACGACAAGGCGTTTATTGAGAGTTTTGAAGAAGAAATTCAAAAGTTGGAAGAAGTACAGGAATGTTACCACATGGCGGGGCAAGTGGACTTCTTGTTAAAAATCAATGTAGGGAGTTTGGACGAATACCATAACTTTGTCCGAAACAAATTATCAAAAATTGAAAATATAGGTACGCTCAATAGTACCTTTTCACTAAAAGTCATCAAACACAGTTGGAGTTATAGGGTGAAGTGAGGCAGTCATTACAACAAGAATATAATCATACGCCTGTCTGAGGGATATCATCTCTCGCTCAACCCTTGAAAACGTTACCAACGAACAGGTTTAAACTTCCAGCCAGGTACTTTTTTCTGCATTTCAGGTTCATCGTCCCGTTTGGTGAGACCGCAAGCGAGATAATTTTGGTGGAGTTTTGCCAAGGCTTCACGGTCAAGTTCTACGCCCAAGCCAGGTTCTTGCGGAACAAGTACAGATCCTTCTTCAAATTTGATTCGCCCTCCTACAATTACTTCGTCCGATTGCCAAGGATAGTGTGTATCTAAGGCATACGTCATTTTGGGTAGTGCAGCCCCTAAATGTACCATGGCTGCTAGTGAAATACCCAAATGACTATTGGAGTGCATAGACAAACCACGACCGAATGTGTCACAGATAGCAGAAAGGTTCATGGAGGCTCGTAACCCTCCCCAAAAGTGATGATCACTCAAAATAATATCTTCCGACCCAAGAGTTATGCTTCCAGGAATATCATCAAAAGAAGTGGTACACATGTTGGTAGCTAATGGCGTTTTAATTGCTTTCCGCACCATCGCCATGTTCTCCTGTCCTCGGGTTGGGTCTTCCAAGTATTCGAGAATCGGTTCCATTTCTTTTCCGTACTTAATAGACGTTTCAACCGTCCAAAGGGCATTAGGGTCTATGCGTAACGGCACATTTGGGCCAAAGGCTTCATAAAGCGCAAACATGGCATCCACTTCCTGACGAGGCTCAAAAACACCGCCTTTTAGTTTGATGGACTGAAAACCAAACTCTTTACACATAGCTTGAGCTTGGGCAACTACTTCTGTTGGGTTCAATGCGCTCGCTTGACGAGCAGCAGCCCATCCTGTTGCATTAGGGTCTATATCGAATGCTAACTCGCCCCCCGCTCCTTCGTATTTATAAAAAAGATAGGCGGAAAAAGGCACTCGGTCGCGCATTTTTCCACCCAGTAAATCTACAATTGGCTTTCCAGTAACTTTACCCATAATATCTAAACATGCCACTTCAACCGCGCTGAAGACATGTACTACTTTGCGTTGATCCCACGGCCTTGTACCTCTATCGGCTGTGCTTTCCATACCAAATCGCTCTTCCAACACCTGCCGAATCTCATTCAGCTGAAATACATCTCTGCCAATCAACAGCTCCCCAGCGGCTTTCAGGGCGATGTCAATGTCTATATTTCCTGGAATTTCACTGATACCCGAAATATTGTCATCGGTAATCACCTCCATGATGGTACGAAGCGCATACGGAGCGTGTAATCCCGCCGCGTTTAGGAGCGGTGGATCAACGACGGCAATGGGTGTAATGATAATTTCTTTGATTCGGGGACCAGATTTATAATGCATACGTGTTAGATGTCAGTGGTTAGTGGCCAGTGATTAGAAGTTAGTTGCAGGTGTCCACAACAGCAAAAGCTTTTTATTTTTTAATTATACTTCTTCTGAAACAGTTTGCAGCAATCCTTTGATATAACCGTAACAAAACGAAAAAGCCTGTAAGCTGGCAGCCGGATCGTGGTGATGGGGCACGTGGTCAGGCATGACCATCCCCGAATAGCCTACATCCCGTAAAGCCCTGACTACTTGCACAAAATTCATTTCACCGTTGTCGGGATATACTTCTTGAAAATTATTAAAACTTCCCTTGATATTTCGCAGGTGAACATTAAAAATCTGATTGCGTTCCCCGACCCACTTGATGATAGGATAAATATCGTTTTTAGGATCTTTCAAGCCTTCAGCAATGGAACCAATGCAAAAATTAAATCCGTGGTAGGGGCTGTCGTAGAGTTTGGCAAAACGCTGAATCCCTTTAAAAACATCTGGACTGTTCCAACGCATCACGCCCCGATAAGCAGCAGGTACCGGCGGGTCAGCAATGTGGTTGGCGAGTTTTACTTTGTACTCTTTGGCAACGGGCAGAATGCGGTCAAGCATATAAGTAATCCGCTCAAAAATTTGGTCAGCCGAAACATCACCCGCTATCGTTTTGGGGTCATTTCTTTTCAACGCTTCTTCATAGTTCCATACGCTGTATTCGGCATTTCCGCGTTTAGGATCTGTATATTTACCTGTGCGTAATACGGGCAAAATCGTCGTATTATAATTCAACACTTTTATGCCCGATTTTCCCGCTACTTGAATCATCTGCTGAAGAATTTCGATTTCGCGGTCGCGCTCGGGGCTTTTTCCAAGCATAATATTGGGATAAGGTACTCTATCAATACCTGCCGAAATCAAAGGATAATGATAGGCATCCAAACTAATCCCATACTTTTCGCAGGCTTCTTTTTTTGCCAGTGAATCTTCCAAATCCCAACCTTTGCCAGGAATAATTTTGGGAGCCCCACCATCAATGTTAAATACCCCATGACGGGCTTTAAACTCCAGATTTTCTACACTTGTACCACCCGATTGACAACCTACTTTCATGAGTACTTTTTTGGGCGGAACTGTTTTGGCTGCGGCCTCAGCATGATCAGATCCAAAAACAGCAGCCCCTACGGAGCCCGCTGTAATGGCTTTTAAGAAATGGTTACGTTTCATTTGAGTAGCCCCCCAGCCCCCAATGGGAGAGTTTAAAGTGTTTGATTAGCCCCTCTGAGGACATGCTATGACAGCAGGAGCTTTGAGTTTTTTTACATTAAAAGATCCTTATTCCTCTTTCGTTCCAACATTGCATTACTATGTCAAAGGTCCAGGGTTGAACAAAACCAAATCATTGTGGATACCCAATCGGTCGGTGGCTACTTTTTGTTTGCCACTTGCCACATCCAAAATAAGATGAAACAACTCCCAACCCATTTCTTCGATGGTTTTGTCCCCAAAAGCGATAGGACCAGCATCAAAGTCAATTAAATCAAACCAGCGATTACTCAATTTTGAATTGGAACTCACTTTTATTACAGGCACCATTGATAAGCCATAGGGCGTACCACGTCCCGTAATAAAGACGTGCATGTTCATCCCTGCGGCCAATTGTAGCGTACCACATACAAAATCACTGGCAGGAGTAGCTACGAAATTTAAGCCTTTTCGACATATCTTTTCACCTGGAGCTACCACATCTACAATGGGACTTGTACCCGATTTAGCAATAGAACCCAATGCTTTTTCAACTACATTACTCAATCCACCTTTCTTATTTCCTGGTGTGGGATTGGCACTTCGGTCAACCAATCCTTTTTCAAGGTAGTTGTCATACCATTTCATTTCATCTTTGAGTTTTTGGGCTACTTCAGGCGTAGAAGTTCTGGGAATTAATAAATGCACAGCATCCCGAACTTCGGTTACTTCTGAAAACATCACCGTTCCGCCTGCTCTTACAATCAAATCAGCAGCAAATCCAGCGGCAGGGTTTCCTGTTATTCCTGAAAAAGCATCACTCCCACCGCATTGCATTCCTACTACCAAGTCGGCCGCAGGGCAGGTTTCTCGTTTTCGATTGTTCAGTTTTTTCAAATGCTTCTCCGCCATATCCATAATTCCGTCCACCATTTCTCCAAAGCCATTAAAGGCTTCATCCTGCAAATAGAGAATGGACGCCCCCCTATCCCCCGATGGGGGGGTATTGGAATTGGGTAGAAGCGTTTCGGGACGGAGTTTTTCACAGCCCAACCCAATGACCATGATTTCGCCCCCAAAATTGGGGTTTTGGGCAATATGTTGAATTGTCCGAATAGGAATGATAGCCGCAGGAGCATTAATAGCGACACCGCAACCGTAGCTGTGATTAAAAGCAAAAACATCATCCACATTGGGGTACTTGGGCAATAATTCTTGCTTAATTTTTTGCGCAATAAACTGAGTAATACCTGCTACACATTGCACACTGGTAGTGATTCCCAATACATTTTTAGTTCCTACACTCCCATCTATGTTTCGGTAACCTTCAAATGTATATCCCTCCAATAGTTCGGGTTGAATTTCTTTGAGTTCTGGCAAAGGAATGGTATCCAGTTCTGGCGGTTGGGGCAATTCCATTTTGCGTTCATCTACCCATTCTCCTTGTCGAATACGCGTGTTGGCATATCCGATAATCTGGTCATAGCGAACGACTGCGTTGCCTTCATTTATATCCTCTAAAGCCACTTTATGACCCATTGGAATATCTTGTGTCACAACAATATCACCCAAAACAACCGAACCTTTTCTCAAACCAAACACATTGCAGACAATTCCCACATTGTCTGAAGGGCTGGTTTTTACAATTATATTTTCACTGACGTTTACCATATAAAATTGAAGCGTTAGAGCGCAAGTTAACGGTTATTCATTAACAACTGTCTGTCAATGTGACAGATTTGAACGAAGTCACATAAACATGATTAACAATTAACAGATAACAATTAACTCTCTTAAATCATTGGAAAAAGTTGCGCTGCAATCATGGTTAAAATAAGACCCGCAAGCCCCATAATCGTTTGCATAGGCGCAATGGTTTTGAGGGCTTCACGTTCGGTGAGGTTACTTGTTTTACACATAATCCAAAAACCTGCATCATTCATCCACGGAACCAGTTTTGCACCTGCACCAATAGCTAAGCATAAATACACAGGATTGAAACCTAAATTAGCGTTTTGAGCCATGCCAGCCAAAATCCCCGAAGCCGTAATCAAGGCCACCGTTGCCGAACCTTGTGCTGTCCGCACTACTGCCGTGATGAAAAAAGCTAAAGGAATCAACGCCATTTGGTAGTCTTTAGTCATATCGGCTATGCGGCTGCTGATACCCGTTTGTTGTAACATTCCGCCAAAAGCTCCACCTGCGGCTGTGATTAAAATGATACCGCCACCACTCATTAAAGCCGTTTGCACAAATGCAGTCAACCCCGATTTCATGGTCTTTTTTTGTCTAATAAGAACCAACAGCGCAAAAACAGCACCTGCGAACAAGGCAATATTTTTATCTCCAAAAAACAAGACAACATCTATCAATTTATTCAAAAAAGGACTTTCGGTCAAAGGCACTTTGGGTGTAGCAAAAGCTTCTACTGCCGAGCGAATACAAATCGTTACCAAAGGAAATACGGCTGGCAAAAGAGCCAAACCTAATGGTGGAAGTTCTTTGTCGTCTTTGTTGGCAATGATTGCAATATCTTCCAATCGAGCATCTGGCGCATCTCTAAGAGGAATTGGCCACTTTTTGCTGGCCCAAATGGCGTAAAAATAGCCAACCGTAATGGTACAAAGCCCTAACAACGTTCCACAGACCATCATCAATCCAATAGGAACATTGAGCGCCCCCACTAAAAATAAAGGACCTGGAGAAGGTGGCACGAATGAGTTGGCCATTACAGCGCCTGCAATAACTGTCAGCACCAGCATCAAGTAATTTTTATTCCCCAATCGGATACTCATGGCTTTGGCCAAAGGCATCATCAGAAAAAGAACAGTATCCACAAAAACAGGAATCGTGAGAAAAAAACTGCTGAGAATAAACCCAATCGGTGCTTTTTTAATACCCGTTAATTTGAGCATAGCCCTGACTACCTTTTCGGCAGATCCACTATCCAGCATGGCTTTACCTATAATAGCAGCCATGGCTATTAAAATTCCGATTTTGGCGCAGGTATTTCCAAATTCCGTGGCAATGCGCTCACCAATACTTTTATTAGCCAATTTTAAAGCTTCTGCGGCGGAACTGCCTTTTGAAATGTAAAATTGTTCCAGAGATGCAGTAGGTGTAAGCAAGGCAACAACCAACGCCGCTGATAAAAGCGCCAGAAAGGGATGCAGTTTCAAACCAATAATTCCCCCAACAACTATTACGACACCAACGCACAAGATAAAAATAGGATCAGTCATTCAAAAAAGGTTTAGGAAAGTTAGACTAATAAGTTTTAAAAGGGTGGATACGCATCGGAATGCTGTGATAAGACGGTTTACTTCCAAATTTAACCAACACTCATTAAGAACCTCTTCTATTAGAGTCATTTTGTGAATTTTTCTTATTAGGAGAAAGGGGCAGGCTAAGTGATTTTACTTCTTGTCCCACCAGATTCTGGTATCTAAAAGATTAGGCCCTTGACGGCTAATCGCCTGTTGTACATTGGCTTTGTTGACATTCAACTCGGCGTCTGTGTAAGTCAACCGACGAATAAAAGGCTCAGTTTTTAAATCGCTACCTGGATACGTGTTAGGGGTCAAAACAGGGAAGCCGCTTCGGCGGAAATTAGCCCATGCTTCGGGGCCAATCAAAAAAGAGGACACCCAATATTGGGTATTGATTTGCTCTAATTCTTTGCCAACTGCCAACGGATTGGCTTGTACAAATGTATTGATAGCCGCATCTGCAATTGCCGAACTTGTTCCATAGCCCGCCAATTGCTGCATGTGGGCTCTGATGCCGTTTGAATACAACGCTGCGGCATCACCTGTTGTCCATTTCCGAAAAGCGGCTTCGGCCAGCAAAAGTTGAGTTTGTGAATAAGTGACCAAATAACTGGGAGCAGTAAGCCCTCCCATGCGTGTACGATCAAGTTGGCTATAATCCCATAAACTCGCCAATTTTTGAGCAGCCACCGCTACACTAATGGTCGTATTATCATAGCCCAAAGGCGCACCGATCTGAGAAGCTGGTGTGCGGTTAGCTCTGGATTCTACCTGTTGCGCTCCACTCGTAGCACCCACATACCGAACGGCAATGGAAGCCAGACGAGGATCATTATTTTTGTTCAAAAAAGTGACAAAATCCTCAGCCAGATAAAAGAACGCAGACTGGCCACCGTTGAGTTGTGAGCCTACGGGATTGGTAAAATTAGCATTATGACGAATGATGGCGTTGTCGGCATTGGACTGCATAACGCCACCAGCTACGGCTTTGGCAACATATTCAGCGGCCTTAGTCGGGTTGACTTTAGAGAGTCGCATGGCAGCGCGAAGAAGTAAAGAATAGCCCAGGCGTTTCCATTTGGGTACATCTCCGTCATATAAAACATCACTCGCTACTTTGGCTTTAGAAGCATCTAATGCCGCAGAAGCAGCATCTAATTCGCTCAGAATAGCCGTATAAATAGATTCCTGCGTATCATATACTGGAGTGGCAATTCCTTCTAAGTAGTTTTTTCCTGCCTGCGTGTAAGGAATATCACCGTAAGTATCGGTCAGCAACATGAAGGAATACGCTTTCCAGATGCGAGCCATATTGTAAAGGTTGGAACGCGCAGGAACATCTTTGGTTTTGGCAACTACATCAGTCAATTCCTTGATATTGGTCTGATACAGTGTGTTCCAATTACCTGCTGCTACCCCTCGGTTATCTTGGTTAAAATTAGCTGCCGAACCCTGACCACTGAAGGGCGTAATCATTTGTTTGACAATGGTGGTTTCATAGCTCAGATTGCCATAGGCCGGTGCTGTATTGATGATGGAGGTATTGAGCTGGTATCCAGGATCAACGGCTGTCAGTGCAATGGGGTTGACATTCATCTCGTCAAATCCTTGGTCGCAGCCCCCCATTCCTCCAAGAGCAAGTAAGACCAAACTATATTTAAGTATTTTCTTCATGATATTTTTTCGTTTTAAATGACTTTAGTACTTTTTTAAACCCCACCCCTAATCCCTCCCCTGTTAGGGAGGGGGACAAAGACTCCCTTTCCCTAATAGGGGTCGCAGCGGCGAACCGCAAGGGTTGGGGATAGGGGTCAAAACTTCACATTTAGATTAAATCCGATGTTACGCGTTACTGGCAAGCCTGTTGCTTCCAACCCAATCAGGTTATCTGATGGAAATCCAAACTGTTCGGGATGAATATTAGGAACCCATTTTTTGAGGACAGCCACGTTGTTGGCGACCGCATTCAACCGAATCCCTTTGATGAACGGAATGGCTTTGGGAAGAAATTTGGTAAAATCATATCCGAGCGTAATTTGGCGCAGTTGCCACAAACCAGCGTTATAGACAAACTCTTCGGCAATGTTTTGAGAACGCACCGTTTCATAATATGCCTGTACACCCGACTTCGTTTTATTGACCTCTCCATTCGGATTGACTCCGTCGCCGATGACAAAGTTTTCTTCTCTTCCTACCAATGTTGCTTTGTGTAAACCGTGCCGCCAGGCGTTGTGATTGGTTCCCGAAATCATCTTGTGACCGAGTTTAAAATCAATCAGGAAGGAAAGATTGACTCCTTTGTAGGTAATGTTGTTGGTAAAACCACCCACCCAAAGTGGAAGCGCACTACCAAACGGAATTTGAGTAGCCGTGCGTAATGGACGGCCATTGCCAGCATCAAACACCTGACGTCCCTGCGCATCGCGTAGGTAGCCAAATCCAAAAAGCTGTCCCATCGGCTGACCCACCACTTGCCGAAGCTCCCCCGTAAAATCACCTGTGCCGACGGTAATCATGTTGTCACTCACGCCACTGCCCAAATCAAGTACTTTTGTTTTGTTGTAGGCTGCGTTAAAGATGAAGTTCCAGCTCAAATCCTGCCGTTTGATGGGGTTCAAATTGACCAACATTTCCAAACCTTGATTGCGACTTTGCCCTACGTTAATCAATTGATTCAAGTATCCGCCTGCGTTGGAAGTTTGAGCGCGAAGGATTTGGTCAGAGGATAATTTATCGTAGTATGTAATATCCAGCCCTACGATGTTATTGAAAAGCTTTAACTCCAATCCAAATTCTTTTTCAGATACACGCATGGGGCGCAAGTTGGCATTTGGAACAGTAGAGCCGCTGATACTTCCCAAGGGTTGTGCCACGCCGCTTGGCGACGGAAACTGCTGGGGATTGATGCCGTAGAAAAGGTTGTTGGCATACGGAGACACATCTGTGTCGCTACCCACCTCAGCATAAGCAGCTCTGATTTTACCAAAGTTAATCCAAGTAGGTAATGAAGTAGCAAATGCTTGTGAAAATACAAAACTCGCCGTAACGGATGGGTACAAAATACTGCGATTGGCTGGCGACAAAGTAGAAAACCAATCATTTCTGACCGTTCCGTTCAAGAACAAATAGTCTTTGAATGAGATTTCGGCAGACCCATAGAGCGAGTTTACTTGGCGTTCTGAGAACTCATAAGTGGCATCACGTTGACGGCTATTGCCTATTGTATAAAGATCTCTGGTATAAAAATCTTGTACAAACACATTGTGACGACTGATGCGGCGGTACATTTGGTTTCCTCCTACATTTACGTTTACTCCCACTGTACCAAATGTTTTATTAGCACCCAGTAAAAAGTCGGCATTAAGTTCGCGTACATTTCTGGCATCTTGAACGTATTGTCCATTTACAAATCCAGCAGGGGCAGCAGGTTGGCGTTGTGTACCAGTAGGGAGGTTATAATCCTGTTCACGCGAATAATAGTCCTGA
>JBDHXS010000206.1:0-9733 GCA_039810845.1 Runella sp.
CCGTGACATAGCACAGACGTTGTTAAAGAGTGGATACCGAAAATAGCTAGTGGGTCGTTTAAAGTAGCATACAACCTACTGTTGTAATGAGAAATGGTCTGATTATTTTTTTGCTTTTTTTGTTTAATACTGCCTTCACATGGGGACAGAGTATCATTGCAATTGATAGTCTCCCTTCTGAGGGTTTATTGCTCAATAAAGGGTGGAAATGGAGTGCAGGCGACAATCCTAAGTGGGCTAATCCAGAATTTGATGACAGCGGATGGCAGGAAGTAAATCCCTCACAAGATTTGAGTAGGATACCTCAACTTACGAAAAAAGGAATAGGGTGGTTTAGAGCTACACTGGAATTCTCGCCATTGGTGGCACAAAAACTTACTACCTTGCACATTAGCCAGAGCCTAGCTTCTGAAATTTATATCAATGGCCTACTAGCAAAAAAGATAGGAGTTGTAAGTGCTATACCCGATTCGGTCAAAGCCGTTAATGCATTTCGCTCAGCAGTGATTGGGCTTCCTTACTCGGTTAGCTATCCTTTTGTACAAATTTCGATTCGAGTAGCTTACGAAAAACATAGTTTTTATAATCGAGTGGGTTTTAGCAGAAACTATGGAATGCAGGCCATTATTACCGAAACCGACAACGCCAATGCCGTCAGAGATAAGATTCGCTACCAGATTTATTATGGCTGGTTTCAAGTGGGTGTGTCTTTCATACTTACATTTCTTCACTTGGCTTTTTTCTTTTTGTATCCCACCCAACGGGCCAACTTATATTTTTCAATTACCACGTTTTTCTTAGGGGTCGCCTTTTTGTGCATTCCACTTACCCTGAGTTATTTAGATTATCTTTCTAGCTACTTTCTGGCTGAGTTGGTTCAAACTATTTCATTTCCTGTAGCTTACATATTTCTGGTAAGAGCGATTTATGAAATCTACCACCAAAAAACGGGAATACTGTACTGGTTCATCGTCGCCTTTGGTATTTTAGTAGTTCTTCTACTATTTACTCCTTATTCTCTAGGGTCAACTTTGGCAGAATTGGGAACAGAGTTTTTAATGACTGCTGAGGTGATTCGAGTTACTGCTCTGGCGTTGCGTCGCAGACAACCCGGCGCACGACTTATAATGATTGGTATGGGTATATCGCTCATTATGTTTACGATATTTTATGCACAACTAATATTGGGGCAGTACGACCCAGAAGAGGTGGCGGGAATTTTTGCATACCAGGCTGCCGTCTTGTGTGTACCTATGTCTATTTCCCTCTACCTGGCTATTAACTTCTCCATTACAAACCGAGACTTGATTGATAAACTTCAGGAAAACAACGCTTTGACCCAACGTAATTTGGCGCAAGAGTTGGAAAAACAACATCTTTTGGCTGTTCAAAATGAATTACTCGAAAGTCAGGTAAAAGAACGTACTGCCCAATTGGAATATTCGTTGGAAGAGCTAAAATCAACTCAAAATCAATTGGTTCAACGCGAAAAAATGGCTTCTTTGGGGGAATTGACTGCGGGTATTGCACACGAAATCCAAAACCCACTCAATTTTGTAAATAATTTTTCAGAAGTAAGTATAGAGCTTATAGAAGAATTGCAGCAGGAAGCCCCCAACGGGGAGGGGGGGGGGGATTTATTAGCTGACATTACGCAAAACCTTCAAAAAATCAACTATCACGGCAAGCGTGCTTCAAGCATTGTCAAAAGTATGTTGGAACACTCACGTACCAGTCTCGGGACTGTAGAACTTACCGATTTGAATGCCTTGATAGATGAATATTTATTATTGAGTTATCATAGTTTTCGAGCCAAAGACAAAACGTTTAACGCCACTATGCACAAAGATTTTGACCAAAATGTGGGTAAAATCAAGGTAGTACCTCAAGATTTTGGTCGTGTAATGCTCAATTTATTCAATAATGCCTTTTATGCTGTCAATCAACGTGCAACAGGCTCCCCACCATTGAGGGTGGAGAGTTATAAACCTACTGTTACGGTTAGTACACGGCGTACCATTCTCCCATTGGATGGCACGCCACGCGGGGCGGCTGTTGAAATTCGAATAAAAGACAACGGAATAGGTATCCCCGAAACGATTGCAGCAAAAGTTTTTCAACCTTTTTTTACGACAAAACCAACAGGACAGGGAACAGGTTTGGGATTATCACTAAGTTATGATATCGTCACCAAAGGGCATAATGGAACTTTGGAACTTATTACCCAAGAAAATGAAGGAACGGAATTTATCATTACAATTCCTGTCTAAGTGTTTATGATTAGATTTTAATTTTATTTACGTCTCATGTTTACAGGAATCGTAGAAACCACTGCCGAGGTAGTAGAAATCATTGCCGAAGGAACAAATCTTACTTTTAGATTACGTTCTGTTTTGGCTCCCGAACTCAAAGTTGACCAAAGCGTTAGTCATAATGGGGTGTGTTTGACCGTAACGAGCCTTCACGAAGACACATATACCGTGACTGCGGTAGATGAAACCCTCAAAAAAACCAATCTGGGTCAATGGAAAATAGGTACGAAGGTCAACGTAGAACGATGTATGCCCGCGCATGGTCGCTTTGATGGACACATTGTACAAGGACACGTGGATCAAACGGGCATTTGCACCTATATTGCCGAAGTAGGTGGTAGTTGGCTATTTGATTTCAAATACGATGCTTCTGTGGGTAATATCACGGTGGAAAAGGGTTCTATTTGTGTAAATGGAGTGAGTTTGACGGTGTTTAATTCAGAAGACGATGGTTTTCGAGTAACGATTATTCCATATACCTACGAGCATACCAATTTTCATCAATTGCAATTAGGAGACGTTGTAAACTTGGAGTTTGATATTTTGGGGAAGTATATGCAGAAGATTTTGGCGAAGCAGAAGTAAACCTTAATAATCTTGACTCACCCACGCATTTGTTACGAAGTTTTTGTTCGCTCCTTCTGTGATTCAAACGGCGACGGTATCGGCGATCTCAACGGGATTACTTCTAAGTTAGATTATCTCAACGACTTAGGTATTGAAGCCATTTGGCTGACTCCCATTCAGCCTTCGCCGAGTTATCACAAATACGATGTCGTTGATTATTACGGTATTGAACCTGAATACGGCACGTTGGATGACTTTAAACATCTGCTATCAGAAGCCCACGCGCGCGGCATAAAGGTGATTATGGATTTAGTCATCAATCATACGAGTGTACAACACCCGTGGTTTCAGGAATCCATGAAGGGCAAAAACAACCCTTATCGCCATTATTATAACTGGAAAAGCCCTGAAGAAATCGAAGCATTGGGGATAGCCACCCGCGAAGCAACGCCAGATACGTGGGAACGGAAACCCTGGCACGACGCCAAAGGCAACTCCGAAAAATACTATGGGTTGTTTTGGAAAGGGATGCCCGACCTCAATTGCGACCATCCACCCGTGCGGCAAGCAATTTATGAAATAGGCCGTTTTTGGCTCAGAATGGGCGTAGATGGGTTTCGGCTCGATGCCGCTCGGCATATTTATCCCGAATGGGAAGAATCCAAAAACTACGATTTTTGGGTAGAGTTCCGTACCGAGATGCAAAAAGCAAATCCTCATGTGTATCTGGTAGGTGAAGTATGGACTGCTGCCGAAAAAATTGCACCCTATTTTCGGGGATTGACAGCTAACTTTGACTTCGACCTGAGTTTAGCTTTGCAAAAAATAGTAGCCGAAGAACGTGATATGGTGAAATTGATAGCTACATTGGCCAAAAACCGTCAGGTGTTTGCCCGCACGAATCCCCGATTCATTGATGCTATTATGCTTACCAACCATGACCAAACGCGAATCGGGAGCGTATTGAAAGGTAATATCAATCGTCTCAAAGTGGCTGCCAATTTATTATTGACCTTGCCAGGACAACCTTATATTTACTACGGTGAAGAAATCGGGATGCTGGGTAAAAAGCCAGATGAGTTTATCAGAGAGCCTTTTTTGTGGGATTATCGCCAGAAAGACCGTCAACGGGCGCGTTGGATGAAGCCAAAGTATAGCAAAAGCAAAACCGTAGTACCATTGGCGGGCCAAGTCAACGATGCTGATTCTCTGTTTAATCATTACAAACGCCTCATTCATTTTCGGAAATCACATTCTGTTTTGGCGAATATACACGGGTATATTGAACCAGTACATTCTGACGACCCTCGTATTGTGGCTTTTCGGAGAAAATCGGGCGACCAAGAAGTATGGGTTATTCATAATTTGTCTTCTGTCACCTTGACTTTTTCAGCAACCTATCTGCCCACTGAATTGCTATTTAAGAACAACGAACAAACGCGATTCATAAAAATAGACCAACTTTCGCTTTCTGCTTATAGTTGTGCGGTGCTAGGGGATTAGGTATATTTTAAAAATATATTTCAATTTATTTTGAAATTACAAAAACAAAGTCTACTTTTGGCTATGGAATTACAGGAAGCAAAAGATCGGTTTGTGCAGGCTTGGGGAACACTGGCAACCCAATGGGGGATTAATCGTACTATGGCGCAGATTCATGCGTTTCTTATGATTTCGTCGGAGGCACTGACTACCGAAGATTTGATGGCGCAACTTCAAATCTCACGAGGTAATGTAAGTATGAACTTACGTGACCTAATGGATTGGGGCCTGGTTTTTAAAGAATTACGTCCCGGTGAGAGGAAAGAGTACTTTTTTGCCGAAAAAGATGCCTGGAAGGTTGCAAAACAGGTAGCCAAAGAGCGCCGAAAGCGTGAATTGGAGCCTGTCGTAAAATTATTGGATGAACTGAAAAACGTGCCTGTTCGAGCCGGTGACCGAGAATCTGAAACGTTTCATAACACAATTGAAAGTATCAGCAGAGTGGTAAACCTTGCCGATGGAGCATTAGATGCGGTCATGAAAGCTGAAGAAAGTTTGATATTAGGTACTTTGATTAAGCTATTGCGTTAAATAGAAACTGTATTGTAAGCACATCGAATGTGCTTTTTATTTGATTTTAAATTTCAATAATTTCTGAAATATTTAAATTTACAAAACTATGAATCGTGTTATGAATTTTCCCGAACGTTCATTGGAGTTGGCATCCGCCTTTCGGCAAAAATGGTTTTGGATGTGGGTTTTGCTACCTATTGTTGCATACTATGCAAGTTGGTTACTGATGACCGTACCTTTTCCAATATTTCTGATCATAGCGCAATGGATGGCGTTGGATCGTAACAAACAGAAAGAAAAATCGAATTGGTGGCTTTGGAATTTGGTGATTTTAGGGATGACAGGATTAGTGTTAATTATGCTACTTGACCATTTGACAATCAATGAAGAATTCACTCCTTTTGTTGTTATCGTTTTCAGCCTTTATTATGGAATACAAACATTAAATGAGTTTCTGCTTGTTAAAGTATTTGTGAAATGGCGCTTTGGATTTTGGTCGTTTGCTAATTTAATGACTGCATTGCTCTGGATAGGGGTATTACTATTCGGAAAAGCGCTAATGAATAATCAAATTAAGTTTGAATACTTTGTCTGGGCATTTGTTCCACTTATAGGAATCATTTCCAATATCATCACAGGTTTAGGAATTCATCTCGCTACTCAATCACGCTACGGAGTATGAAAAAGATTGTCATTGCAGGCGGGACCGGGTATTTAGGTCAAGTACTCGTTCGATATTTTAAGTCGTTGGGCTACGAATGTGTAATTCTGACAAGAAAGCAACAACGGTCGCAGGAGAAAGTAAGATTTGTGCAATGGGATGCCAAATCGTTGGGAGATTGGGTAAATGAATTGGAAAATGCAGAAGCTCTTATCAACCTCAACGGCAAAAGTGTCAACTGCCGTTATACTGCTCAAAATCGACTTGATATTTTTAACTCCCGTCAATTATCAACCTTTGTGCTAGGAGAGGCAATTTTACAATGCAAAACTCCGCCTCAGGTATGGCTAAACTCAGCTTCTGCTACTATCTATCGGCACGCCCAAGACCGTCCGATGGATGAATTTGATGGCGAAATAGGAGAGGGTTTTTCGGTTGAGGTTTGCAAATTATGGGAGCATACTTTTTTCGGATTTAATTTGCCGAAAACACGAAAAATCATTCTTAGGTCGGCCTTGGTACTTGGCAATGACGGTGGCGTTTTTCCTGAATTCAAAAAACTGGTTCAAACGGGCATTGGAGGAAAAATGGGCAGCGGTAAACAAATGGTCAGTTGGATACACGAAAAGGATTTTGCGAATTCGGTTCATTTTTTAATAAAGAATTCTGTTTGTAGCGGCGTATTCAACCTTTCTGCTCCAATACCTTTATCCAACAATGACATGATGGATTTTTTGAGACGGAAACTGAACATCCGTTTTGGGTTGCCGAGTACGTTGTGGATGTTGAAGTTAGGTACGTGGATAAAACAGACAGAAGCGGAGTTGGTTCTGAAGAGTCGATGGGTGATTCCTACAAGATTAAAATCGTTCGGTTTTGATTTTGAATTTAATGAATTTGAGAAAGCGGTTGATAATTTGTTGAAAACTTGACCGTTCCATTCATTGCCTGTAAGTTTGGCTTTTATTTCAAACCACCTATGATTTTACGTGCTGCCTTTGCCTTAATTTTTGTGTTTATTTTTGTAATGGGTTGTCAAAAAGACCCTGCTCAACATGAAGTACTGGCGCAGCAACACTGCGGAGGCTGTCATTTGTTTCCTTATCCGAGCTTACTACCCAAAACAGTTTGGGAAAAAGACGTCCTTCCCTACATGGCACTGCGATTGGGAATAGACCAAGACCTAAAAAAAATCCGAAAGCTGAACGCCAACGACCTTAAAATAAAAGCCGCCAAACCGCTGATTTCGGAAGAAGATTGGCAAAAAATAAAAGAATATTATCTCGGTTTGGCTCCCAAACGCCTTACGCCATTGGCTCCTTCTCAAAAGGCGGCTTTAATCGAGAAACAGTTTGAAATTCGCCCGCTGTTTTCACCCATCGAACAAGAAATGGCCAACGTTACCTGTGTGCGCATAGATGAGGCCAACAAAGGCGTATATGTAGCCGATGAAGTAAATAAAACGGTGTGGTTGATGGATGCCGAAGGCAAACCTTTGAAACGCTTTGGTGGACAGCCCGCCGTGAGTGATTTGCAATTTCTGGATGCTTCGCACAAAAACCTGTTGGTGACTTACATTGGTGAATCGGTTAAGGTAACTTACAATGCCAACGGCTACGCTCAAACGGTCAATATGGGCCAAAAAACGGCAAATAATGCCTCACTTTTGCTCACCAAGCTTTATCGTCCTACCCAAACGCTTCAGCAAGACTTGGATAAAGACGGTCAAGCGGAGTTGATTACCTGCGAATTTGGGGTGTTGGAAGGGAAGTTTTCGGTGTGGAAGAAAAACTCAACGGGACAGTACATCCCCAAAGTGCTGAGTGCTGCACCTGGCGCGTTGCGTACCGTAATAGTGGATTGGAATAATGACGGGTTGCTTGACTTAATGACGCTTTTTGCACAGGGTGACGAAAAAATCGTACTCTATCTCAACAAAGGCAATTTGAATTTTGAAGAAAAAACGCTGCTTCGTTTTCCACCCGTTTTTGGTTCAAGTTACTTTGATGTGGTTGACATCAACAAAGATGGACGTTTGGACATTCTCTATACTTGCGGCGACAATGCCGATTATTCCATTACTTTCAAACCGTATCATGGCCTGTATTTATTTGAAAATCAGGGTAAAGAACAGTTGAGGCAACGGTATTTTTATCCCATTGATGGGGCATATAAAGTAGTTCCTGCCGATGTGGATGCCGATGGCGACTTGGACTTGGTCAGCATTGCGTTTTATGATGACATTGATACCAATCCTCAAACCAATGTGCTGTATTTTGAAAATCAGCGCGGGAAATTTAAACCTTGGTCTATTCCGATTGGCCGCATGGGCCGTTGGCTTGCTTTGGATGCGGGCGACATAGATGGCGATGGCGACTTAGACTTTGCCCTCGGAAGTCATCCGCTGGGGCTTACACCTGGAAGAATGCGCGGCACATGGGCGCACAACGGCCTCATGGGGGCTTATTTGTTGAATTTGAGGAAATAAATAGAAAATACTGGTCGTTTTTGAAGTATAACGGCCATTTTATGAAACCCTTTTTCCTGCTACTTTTAGGCTTATTTTGGAGTGGAATTGCAGCTGCTCAATATCCTTTTACTAATTATTGGTTTATCGAAACTGGTAGTGCTATTCCTTTAATGGCTCATAAACAGAGTATTTATAAAAGTGTACGAGCAATTCCAATACAATGGTCTCCCAGTAATCTGTTCTTTTTTAATGTTGGGGGTCATTTAGAATCAATGGAAGGGCGTTTTATTGAACTATATTTTCAAGGACGATATGCAGGTCAGGAAATCGATGAACCAAAGTCTTTCATGGGCTTAAAAATAGGAGGAGGAAAAAACAGATGGCGTTGGTTTACTGAATTAAATTATGGAAGTCGTACTACAAGCGGCGGAAGATTACCTCAAGACGAAGCTGCTGGAATCGCCTATGGTTTAGGTCTTCGTTATCGTTTGACGACCAGAATGTCGGCCCAAGCATCTTTTTTAAGAAATCACTTTTCCCAGTATTTTCGAGTTGAACCTCCTTATAAGCACCCCGTTCGCTCGTTTGTAACCGCAAGTTTGTATTGGAATTTGAACATCAAATCGGATAAACCTGCGAAAGCCCCTAAAGTAAAGAAATTAACACCGAGACGTCAGAACCGTTGTCTCTATTCTCCCTCAAATACCTAATCCATTTTGGTGCTTCCAATGGAGTTGCCGAACTTTGTTTCCTTAACTTGGTGTTTTCGAGGTAGGTTTTGTTAATTTTGTGAAAATTTAATCGCTATGAGCGAGCAAGAAAAATATCAACGGCTGAAAGAAATTGCTTTGCTTATTTCTAAGGATAAAAAAATTATCCATGAAAAAGGTGTGGAGCAAGCCGCAAAAGAGCATGGTATCAAGTTTGTCGTTTCTCCATCCTTCAAGTAAGTTTCGTCTCTCTCCTAAATCCATTCAGATATATTTTTATAAGCACATTTATCCTTATTTCGAGGAAATAAAAGAAGCTTTACCCAAAGCAGGTGAGCCGTACAAATAACAAATGAAAACCAAAGGAACCAAGAAAAATAAAGTCAATATCGTGACGCTGGGGTGCAGTAAAAACCTCGTGGACAGCGAGAATATTTTCACTCAACTCAAAGGCAACGGCTACAACGTTTCGCACGAATCCAAAAAAGATGACGCCAGTATTGTAATCGTGAATACTTGCGGATTTATTGACAACGCCAAACAAGAATCCATTGATACCATTTTACGATACGCTGATGCCAAAGACGCTGGCTTAGTGGATAAAGTATATGTAACGGGCTGTTTGTCACATCGTTATAAAGATGATTTGGCGGTTGAAATCCCAACCGTAGATGCTTGGTTTGGCACCAACGAACTACCTCGTTTGCTCAAAACCCTCAAAGCAGATTACAAACAGGAACTCGTTGGCGAACGTTTGTTGACCACGCCCGCCCATTATGCTTATCTGAAAATCGCGGAAGGCTGCGACCGTCCGTGCAGTTTTTGTGCTATTCCATTGATGCGTGGCGGACACGTTTCGCGTACCATTGACGATTTGGTGATTGAGGCAAAATCATTGGCGCGTCGCGGGACGAAAGAACTGATTTTGATTGCGCAGGATTTGACCTATTACGGGTTG
>JBDHXS010000207.1:0-9712 GCA_039810845.1 Runella sp.
GTGATTATCTTAGTTAAAGGATCACCATATCTTGAACTCTTGCGAATTTTCCAAGCCAAGTATTTTTAATTTAATGGTAACACCTATTTCCCCCGAGGATGTGACCAAAATTATGTTTTTCAACAGATATGAACAAGAATGGAGTTTATGAATTTTAAGAAAAAGCTTCCATGTTTTAATCTATTCTCTTGATATTATGTGATTTTCTTTATTCTGGCTCTTGCTCAACCTTCTCACAGGCCTCCCGACCATTATTCGCAGTCGTAACAAAATGTCCTGCCTTCTCCAATAATTTTACAGCCAACCGTTGGTTAACGTGATTGTCTTCGACCAACAAAATCTTCGCCCGGCGAACTTCATTTTCCTTTTGGTGGGGAACAGACGAGGCAGCGGAAGCAAGCGGGGCTACCTCTAATCCACCAATTACCTTACTCGCCTGAAAGGCTTCCAATAAGATGTCGCTCTTTTTGTCTTCCCCCGAAAACATCAACACTTTCACCGTAGAGAATTTCTTTTTTATGGCTAGGGTCAGTTCGATGCCATTGAGGTCGTCGTCGTTCATGTACAAATCCGTCACCACCACATCCACGGCATTGCTTCCCAAAAACCGCAGTGTTTCCTTTCCTCCCGAAGTTTGGGCAATGACCTTAAAATCGGGCAGTCCATTGATGGCCGCACTTAGCCCCGTGATGGCTACTTGGTGGTCGTCAGCGAGAAGAATGTGCAGCATAGAAAGAAGCTTTTGGGAAAATTTCCAAAATTTCTCTCATATTCTCAGCCTTGACTTTACGAAATCGGTTAGTTGTTTTACGAAATGAGGGATTTGCTTTACGAAGAAAATAAGAAAAACCTTCATTCGATAACTTTTTTGTTGCGTGTAAGCTGAATTTTTCTATTTTTGAAAGCACAAACCCAAGCTCACTGTCTCGTTTATGCTTACCGCTCGCTGGCTATTTTTGTTGCTTTGGATAGGGTTCCTATTGACCATAGGGCGTGGAGTGGCGCAGCAGTCCAAGTTTCTCCCGCTCCAACCTCACAAGGTACAGTGGGCGCAGCAAGTGTTGAAAGAAGCCAAGGCCAAAAAAGACTCTCTCATGCTGGCCGAAGCCTATTATCTCTTTGGTAAAACCTACGAAGCCACGGGGGATTACTTAACGGCCAAACGCTATTTTATGCAATCGCTGCGTATTCTGGAGCCTCGGGGTGATTCGGAAGAATTGTCACGACTGTACGTGCGTCTGTCTGGTTTGGGATTCACTTTTTATAATTACGCCGACGCTTTGCGGTATGCTCAATTGTCATTGGCCATAGCCGAACGGGTTCGTTCTGACAAAGCCTTACTGCGTGTTTACCCACTAATGAGACAAATACACGAAACAGACTGGTCGCAGATGTCAGGGCAGGCAAATAAGAGTTTGCCCAAGCCTAACTACGACAGCGTTCTGTATTACTTAAAAAAAATCGAACCCTTGGCCCGTAGAAGCCCCGACCCCTTAGAATTGGCCGTGGTCAACCAGTATTTGGGGGCAGAATTGTTAAGGCGGAATGACCCGAAAGCGATTGCTTATCGGGAAGAAGCGCTGAAAATTTATACGAAACAAAAAAAGCCAGCGGATCAAGTGAACGCAATGCTTGGTTTAGCTGGGGTCTATGTCCATTTTGGACAGCCCCAACGGGCGAAGGAACTCTTAACGAAAGCGGAGCAATTGTGGCAATCTTTACCTTCTACGAATGTGCGCGGTACTCGTTTTGGTTTTGAAGCAACTTATACCCATTACTACCAAGCCATAGGCGATTGGAAACGGGCGTTTGAGTATCAACAAAAAGTATTCGATTTGGAAAGAAACCGTTACCTCGCCGACCGCGAAGGAGCCGCGAGCCGTCTGAGCGTAGAATATGAAATCGAAAAGAAAGAGGCGCAACTGAAAAGTCAACAAAAGGAACTGGCACTCACTACCGAAAACCTCAAAAACCAACGACGTTTTTTGGCTACGGCCTTGGTTTTGTTGCTATTGGCGGTGGGGGCGAGTGTGGCGTTTTATCGGCTCTATCGCCAAAACCAACGCATCAGCAGCTACAATGCTCAATTGGTAAGGGAGCAGAATCACCGCGTCAAAAACAACCTGCAAGTGGTGTCGAGTTTGCTGAGTTTACAGTCCAATCGGCTGGTGGATGAGGCGGCCAAGCAGGCCGTAGAAGAAAGTCAGTCGCGGATAGAGACGATGGCGATTTTGCACCGCCGCCTCTACGACAGCGATCAGTTGGTGGGTGTGTATCTCAACGAATTTATCGAAGAAGTAGTCGAGCGTGTTTTGCAAAGTTTCGGCTGCTACGATATACGTCCTAAATATGACATCCCACCGCTGGCAATGGAAGCCGGCCATGCTTTGCGGGTGGGGTTGATAGTCAACGAATTGGCCACCAACGCCTGCAAATACGCCTTCCCCGACAACGACGACCCTATTTTTCAGATTGCTTGCACCCAAAAAGGGAGTTATTTGACATTGACAGTTTCCGACAACGGTGCGGGGTTTTCTTACTCACCCAAATCGGTCAAGACCTTTGGTATGAGGCTGATTGAGATGCAGGTAGAGCAATTGGAGGGGACCTATAACTTTCAGTCGGAAGGAAACGGGGCAGTATTTTGGATGAAGTTTAAAGTAACATAACGCCTTTGTCATTCCGACGACAGGAGGAATCTATTTTTTTATAAGTACAAATAAATTTGTAAAACATTGATTACCAAACGGATATGCTCAAAATATTAATTGTTGAAGATGAAGTGATTACGGCCAATGACATCAAAGAAACGTTGGAAAAAGCAGGGCACGAGGTCACGGCTATGGCGAGAAATTTTAAAGAAGCCATGGCAGCAATGAAGCATCAATTCCCCGATTTGGCGTTGATAGATATACAACTCGCCAAGTCGTCGGTAGATGGGATTGCCACCGCCAAGGAATTACTAAGTCAACATTCTATGCCGATTATCTATTTGACGGCCAATTCTGAAAGTGAAACCATGAAACGCGCCAAGGAGACCCTGCCGGCGGCCTATTTGCTCAAACCCTTTCGACAGCAAGAGCTGGTCGTTCAGGTAGAGTTGGCCCACGCCAACCGTAAAACGACCCCAACCGCGACTGAATCGGACACGCTTTATTTACCCATCAACAAGGGTTATGAGAAATTGACCAAAAGCGAAGTACTTTATCTCGCTGCTGACGGGGCTTATGTGAAGGTATATCTGATCAATGAGGAGCAGCCACGCCTATTTTCGATGAACTTAGGGCATTTAATACCCTATTTTCCGCCTACCCGTTTTTATAAATTATCACGCTCGGTGCTAATCAACCTCGATTATGTAGAACGGTTGGAAAGCAATCAATTGTGGATGCGCGGCCAATCTCAATCGCTTTCTATCCCCAATGCCAACCGAGCCGAGTTAATGCGAAAATTGACCGTAGTCCGAACTCCGTAGGAGAGACTAAGTGGCAAGCTACTGTTATCCGTGTACCTGTTACCTGTTATCCGTGTACCTGTTATCCGTGTACCTGTTATCTGTTATTCTTGTAACCATTAACCGATAACCAATAACCATTAACCATGCGTAAGCACTTAATACCGTAAACATCGGGTCTTGCGTCGTGCATTTCTGCTTTTCCCCGAAAAACGAAACAAGGTATCAATACCATACCAGACAGACAACTCAAATGCGCCGGCATCGGTACCGAGCGAAGAAACAGTAACATCATAACTGGCCTGAAACAGCAGCTGATCGCGTGCCCAACCAATAGTTCCGACCATTGCATCCCTACGCTTAGGACCCACAAACAGTCCACGGTACCATAAACCAACCAACAAAGGAGAAAAAATCAGGTTTGTTCCGATGTCCATTTGTTTATTTATTCCTTGGCGGCGCAGTTGTAAGGCCATACTCAACGCACTTTCGCGGTCCATGTCACGTCCATAACCATTGCCAAATAGGCGTATTTGCAGCGGAAATTGTGCCCCCAATTGTACACCCCAACGTTCACGCAGCCAATCATTGTCACGATAGCCCATATTATGATACGAAATCCCTGCCCAATAAAAAGGCTCGTCATCATTTTGAGAGTCATAATCGAAACGCAATCCACTCGAAAATGCCACGCGGTTGCTACTTACGCCATTTTGAGCAAGGGGGTCAGTACTGCCAAGGTATTGGGCCACAAAGGTAAGATTGTCTCCATTCCAGCGGTCCGAAATCCAAGCGGCTTGGAGACCAGGTGTAAGGCGAAGGTATTGTTTGGCATCCAGATAAAAAAGCCGCGAGACTTGTCCCGCTAAATGTCCACTCTGGAGCATTCCGCCCCGACGGTCGTAGAGGGCTTGAATACCCAAGCCCACTTGAGCATCTTCGGCATAGGTATCAAACGAGAAAGCTGATGTTTGGAAAGGCGTCCCTACCGACATCCACTGATTGCGGTAATTGGCAATCAAGCGCGGTGTACCCGCATCTCCTGCCAAAGCGGGGTTTTGAAAAAGAGGATTGGTATAAAACTGCGAAAATTGCGGAGCTTGTGCCCTTACCTGAACGACAATACAATACAAAAAAAGTAGATGAATGCGCATGAGGAGGTGGGTTTAGCGTATAAGATAAAAATTACGACGGAGTCGCTCGCGTTTGCTCGTTTCGATATAGACAATTTCGGTTTCTACCACATACATATCGGCGGGCATTTCACGGCCATCGAATGTCCCATCCCATGCTTCTCCGTCGTTTTGGCTACCAGCGGGCACGTTTTTCATTTCAAAAATCACTTCTCCCCAACGATCGCGAATACGTAGATTTACAATTTCTTTGATACCGCTGCCGAATAACGTATAACGGTCACCGATACCGTCTTTATTTGGGGTAAAAGCTTGTGGTACGACCACGGCGCAACTGTCCACTTCAAAAGCCGATGTACGGAATGTAGAGTCTTTACATACTCCTCGATTGCTGACTACGAGTTTGACATCATACTGACCTTTGGGGAAAGGAAGCACGGGACTTTGAGCATCAGAAGTACGGCCATCACTGAAATACCACTTATAAGTATCGGCATTTTGCGAACGATTCACGAGTCGAACAGGCCCAGGAGCACAAATGAGCGAATCGCCTTCAATCCGAAAATCAGCCACTGCCCGCGCGATGATGGGGATAGATTTTCGAATGGGCTGGCTTTTGCAAGTCGTGCTTCCTCGATAGACAACTAATGTAGCTGATAGGTTATTAGCATTTGTGGTATAGACATGTCGAGGCGAATAGTTGACCGAATCAAGCGGAGAACCATCACCAAAATCCCAGACAAAACCCAGCTGAGGATCAGACAGGTTAACAAATTGTACGGGTTGACCCTGACAAGCTAAGGGTGTTTCCAAACGAAAATCGCCCGTAGGCAACTGCGTCACTTTCACTGTTTTTCGGGTAGAATCATAACCACAAGTGGTATATGCAATGAGCGTAACGACATAATCACGATTGGGTTGGACAAAAGCGTGGGTAGGATTAGCGCGAGTATCGGTACTACCATCACCAAATTTCCACACCCAACGGTTCGGCTTAGGTACAGTAGCATCTGTAAATTGGATAGGCTCGCCAGGACAAACTTCTGATTTTGACATCGTAAATAAAGGTTTTACGATGGTGGGAAAAACACGAATATCCACCTCAGCACTATCACGTCCACATGCACTGATGACTTCCAAACGCACCCGATAGGTACGCGCACTATCCCGTGCCGAAAACCAATGTTTGAGCGTATCGGCACCCGATATACGCGAAGTACCATCTCCAAAAAACCAGCGAGACTGGGGTTTGTCGTGACCTGTAGAGCGGTTGGAAAAAGTGATTTGAGCAGGCGTACAACGTACTGTGGTAGAATCCACCCCAATCTCGGCTTTGGCCAAAGGCCGTACGGTAATGGTTTGATTGGTTTTTTGTTCACCACAAGTATTTTTTACGGTAAATACCACAGTAAACGTTTTTTCGGTACGTTCTCGATTATCAAATACTTTTGCAGGAGGCTGAAAGCCCGTGTGCTGCGTCCCGTCGCCAAAAGTCCACGTATAGTCAGTAGCGGCAGCTTGTGTACCTACGGGAGTAAAGGTCACATTTAAAGGCGCACAGCCTTGGGATTGACTCAAGGTGAAAGCAGCACTGGCTGGTGGAGCAGTGATCGTAACGTCGCGGGTGAGGGTATCTGCACATGCCCCCGAGCCTGCAACCAGAGTCACTTTGCTAAGTCCTTGAGGCAAGGCAAGTTGGGGCGAAGCCAAAGTTGATACATTTGTGCCGTTGACGAGCCATATGTAGTTAGCTGCCCCTGTGGAATTGTTGGTGGGTCTGATTCCTGCTCCTGCACAACCGTTGCTGATAGAGAAATCCGCTTTAGGACGACCAATACTGACAATGGCGTCGTCGGTGGTGCGACACCCTTTTGGGCTAATTAGTTCGTAGGTAAGTCGGATTTGGTTAGTTGTAAGCGCACTAATAATCAAAGTATCTCCTTTCAGGCAGTTTGAACATCCTGTCCAACGGCCTCCTGTTGGGGTAGCTTGGAGTTTGAGAAAAGGCGTTCCTTGACAAGCGGTTAGGTCTTTGGCATCAGGTTTTATTCCTTCCACGTTGACGGTGATGCTATCACGTACGCTGCAAGTACCCGAACCTACAACGTAGCGAATCAGATACGTCCCGAGTGTTTTAGGGTTGAAGACTCGGTTGGCCCCTTGGGTCTCGATGAGGGCAGAACCTGACCAAACACCGTTGGATGTACTGGCTACCAAAGGTATGGCGGCTGTACCTAAACAAAGCGTGGTATCGGGGCGCAGCGACGTAATTTTGACTTGGGTCAGGGCATTGACAAGGAAAGTGTCACGGTCGGTAATGACTCCGCCGCAACGGTCGGCAATGCTTGCTTCCACGATGTAAGGTGTTGCCTGAAACATCAAATCTTCACCTATTGCAGGATCAAATGTTCGACCGTTTAGTTTGTAGGCAACGCCACTCTGGGGAGAAAACTTGTATTTGAAAGGAGCTTGGCAAACATCAACTTGTTTGGGAAAATTCAACTGGGGCGACTCCACTACCTCATGTGGGCAGACATTGGGTTTAGAGCGTCCACACTCATTGACAGCCACAAGCGTAATCTGATAAATACCTGCTTTCGTAAATTGAATGACAGGCTTAGAGGAATTGACATTCGTATTATTCAAAAAGCGATAATTATTGGGCGTAATACTCCACTCATAACGGGTAGCATCAATGGAAATAGTGGCATCAAAAGTAAGTGTGGCACCGTTTGACAAGCACACCACAGCCGTATCTTTGTTCATAAACGAAAAGCCAGTAGTAACGTACTTCGCTTCGGGGAGTTTTTTGAGCTTGACGTCTATTTCGGCAGTATTAGAACCACAGCTTTTTGATGTAGCGGTTAGTTTTACTTTATAAATTTTGTTAGGGTCAGCATAGGTTATTGACGGAGTAATGGCAGTACTTGTTTGGCCATCGCCAAATTCCCACAAAAATTTGGTGTCAGAAATTGGGCAAGAATTGTTAGCAAAACGAACGGCAGAACCTTCACATGCCAGGGTAGTGGCGGGTCGGGGTTGTGGCGATCTATTAAAAACTAATTCGTATGATTTGTTATCACTACTACAACTAAGGTTTCGAATGGAAAAGGGAAATACTTTTTCTGGGGTTGAACAAGATTCTACAAAATCGCGTAATTTATAGATATGCTCTAAAGTAGTATCTTTTGTCATCACAATCACTTGCTCAGCGCCATCTCCCCAGCGAATTCTGTATTCTTTGGTGGCACAATAGCCTGGTTTAAACTTGAGACATAACTTATAATTAGAGTCGCTCGGGGAGACACACAAATCACCCGTTCCAGTACAGAAAGTAAAGTCCACGGGGATTTGGGCATTGGCATTGAAAGCAAAAACAAGGAAAGTAAGAAAACAAAAAAGTAGTTGTTTCAACATGCCTGAAAAATTTAGGTGGATATACAATTCTAAAAATAAGTTTCATTTGAAAAGAATCCTAAATTTTATACGATATTCTTTAGCAAGATAGTATTTGGGGCTTATTCTCTCTACTGAGATGGTAGTTAAAAGTAGGCTACTTCTTGCTATCTGAAACTTCAATATGTAATGAGAAATTTTTATCTGTTTTTCTAATCCAATATTTAAATCATTTATTAATAGGCTGATACGAAGAATATATTTTTCCACTTTTGCAACCATTAGGCCACTATGCTCAAGTGATTGTCTAAACAGTATTGCACTTCCTCTGTTGGGCTTTACTTTAAGGGCTTCTTTCGGAAAATATGTTTCACCTCCCTCAAAGTCGTTACTCAAATACACTAATAATGTGAAAATTGAGAAGATTCCCTTGTCAATTTCAATAGGGGCATCTGAATGAATTTTAACAAAGCCACCCTGTACGTATCGATAAAATTCTAATAGTATACTGAGTAATAGAGTTGTTCTGGCTAATTTGTAGTGTTTCTATAAAAAATGGTTTAAGTTTAAAAAGAGATACAATAAGAGTCTAATATGAATTATCATCATAGTTTCGAGCGTGGATAGTGGTGCTGTTCTCGCACAAAGGAAGCTCGCAGCAACAGTAGCCGAACTACGCAAAGCGACGAAGAGAATCCTGTAGCAAACAAGCAGCAGCTCTTGTTGCTCCTGCCTCTATAGCAGCACTCACAACATCATCTCCATTTCTATGTGCTTTATAGCCAGCTCTCATCGCTGCTACACCAATTGAAAGTCCATGAGCTGCAAAATAGGCTTTCACAGCGACAACAATTGCGACGGGGATTGCAATATGAATCATAGTAATACAGGTTTTATTGTTAGTTAAATCATATTTTTTAAAAGGATAATTTCAGTTTTTGGCAGCGATCTTGAGCAATTTGTACTTGAATTCCATTGCTCAATAGGCAAAATAACTGTCTGTAATTAAAGTATTTAACATAAGATCGATTGACAATATGAGACCGATGGATTCTGATAAAATCAGAGGGAAGATTTTTTTCAAAATACCCTAATGTTTTAGAGATGACAATAGAACGTTTATCAGCTAAAAAAAGCAAGGTATAATTACGATCAGCTTTTAGCCTAACTACTTGATTCAAAGAAACATACTCTTTGGAGTTCTTAATCGGAAAACGTACCATTGAAGTGCTGGAGAGAGTCGGAAAACTATTCATAGCAATAATATGGGGAATAATGGTTCAACAACGATTTTATCTAATAATGCGCTCATAAACGAATGGACGTGAAGAGTATGCTATTGCCCACTGGCCAATAGCCCGCCAACGGTATTTTTCAAGTTCAAAAGCATTTGCATAAATTTTTTCGAGAAGCTTCCAGCTTCGTCGCACATTTTCATCTACTTCTGCACCATGTTTAGTAAACAAAGTATTCACTTCTTTAAAGCATGATGATGAAGGGTCAACTTTGGCTAAAATATCAAAGCCTTCCTGATAAAGATTGGCTTCAAGTTTGGCTTTCCCTTGCAGTACAAGTTGTCCACAAATTTGATTTTGATAATTACGATAAACCTCTAATGCTTTGCCACGTGCTTTTTCAAAACATTTGGTTTCGGATGGAACATTAAATAGCAAACTTATTGCGTCGGTGTGTTGATTGGCTTGTGAGAGTTGGGTTGCCTTGCTGACAA